>NZ_JBJHPC010000096.1:0-16983 GCF_045257485.1 Streptomyces sp. YS-3
GGGGGCGTGGGCCCCCCGCACTGTGTCTTCCTCGGGAGGCCCACGCCCCCCGCGCATGACATCCCGGCTGTTCAGTGCTGATTGAACGACAAACCCACCCTGTGGCAGCGGACTCGTATGTCCTGCCGGCCTCTTGAGAAACTCCGGAACCCGTCGAAACCCCGGGTGCTCCCCACACCCGAGGCCCCTCTCGGGGCGCCTGGAATTGATCACCCCCACGTCTGGCGCCGGGGACGCGACTGCTCGCCGTCCGGTGCGCCGGACTTATTGATCATTATTGGTTGCCTCGTGCCCGAGGGGCTGAAGCACGGACAATCTAGACCATGGGAGCCGGTATGTAGAGGGGATGTGTGTAATTCGTGCTCAAGCTTTCCGAGGGCTTGCCAATCGTTGATCACTTACCGGAGTGCGGTATCGGGTGCCCGGGGCGGACGGGACGGCCGACCCGGCCCGCATCCGCCGGATCTGCGGTGTTTTCCGAGGGAGTTGGACCGGCGAGGAGGTGGCTGCCGGTATACCTCCGTGACGGGAAAACGAGCTCTCCGCCCGCCGACATGTGGCCTGTTTCGGCGGTAGGGGTAGGTGAAAACGGAACGGCGTCTTGACGGGGGGTCGCGCGTCCGATACTTCTCACCCCGGTGCTGTGACCGGCATATTCGCCGCGGTGTTTGCGCGGTGTTTGCGCGGTGTTTGCGCGGTGTTTGCAGCGGTGTTCGCGGCGAATTCCCTCACGCCCGGGAGCCGGTTGGTCTGCCGGGAGAACCGAGGACATCCCGCAGCTGGGCGCGGCCGGTGATGCCCAGCTTCGGAAAGATCTTGTGCAAATGGAAACCGATGGTGCGCGGCGACAGATAGAGCCGGGCCCCGATGTCGCGGTTGGTCAGACCCTCGGCGGCCAGTTGGGCGATCTGGAGTTCCTGCGGGGTCAGCCCGGCGACCGCCTCCGGCGCAGCGGAGTCCGCCACGGTCACACCCGCCGCCCGGAGTTCGGCGGTGGCGCGCTCGGTCCACGGACGGGCGTCGAGCCGTTCGAAGATCTCCAGAGCGCTGCCGAGCAGCGGGCGCGCCTCGGCCGACCGCCTGCGCCGCCGCAGCCACTCCCCGAAGTCCAGCTGGGTGAGCCCGTGCTCGAAGGGCCACCGCGCGCCCGCCGGATCGGCGAGCGCCGCGCGGAAGTGCGGCTCGGCGGCGTCCGGTTCGCTCAGCAGGGCCCGGGCGCGGTGCACGATCGCGGCCAGGCGGGCGGAGCACGGTGAGCGCAGCCCCTCCTCGGCCGCCGCGAGCACGGCCCGGGCGTCCGCCACCCGGTCGGCGCGCACGGCCGCCGCGGCGAGGTCGGCGAGGTGGTACAGGGACGCGTGCTGGTGCACCGGGGCCGGGGGGACGTCCCGGGTGAAGACGCGTCGGATGTGTTCGTACGCCGTCCTGTGGTCGCCCTCCGCCAGCGCCGCCAGACCCAGCGCGTGGCAGTGCCGGACGTACAGGCTGCGCGAGCCGCGCAGGTCGACGCCGTGCACCGCCGCCGCGGCCTGCGCCCGCGCCCCCGCGTGGTCGCCGCGGACGGCACGCAGCGCGGCCCCGAGGGTCTGCGACCCCACCGAGATGTTGTCCGCCCCCGCCTCCGCGGCCATGCTGAACGCCTCCTCGGCGGCCGAGCGGGCAGCCGTCCACGCACCGCTCTCGAAGAGCGCCACGGCGAGGGCCTGGGCCACCGTGCAGTTGGTGCCCGCACGGGCCGCCGTGCGGTGGTGGTCCATGGCCCGGCGCAACAGCTGTACGGCCAGCTCGGTCTCGTCCAGGATCCAGGCCGTGCCGCCCAGCATCAGCAGGTCGGGGTAGGAGAACGCGCCGTCGCGCCGGGAGTCCACCATCCGGTGCAGCCGCTCCAGCGCCCGCTCACGATCGTCGAAGGGGCGGGCGACCGCGCGTATCCACAGCCTGCCGCTCCTGTCCGGCTCCGCCGTGATCCGGTCCGCGAGGCGTTCGAGCGCGGCGAGGTGCGAGGGGTCGCCGGACTTCTGCGCGGAAGTGGCCGCCGTACTCAGCGCGTCCAGGGCCAGGGCGGGCGCCTCGGTGGCCATCGACTCGGCCACCGGCAGCAGGAACTGCAGTGCGTCGTCGTGCGCCAGCGTCACGGCCAGCGACCAGCCGGCGCGCAGGGACGCCTCGGCGAGCAGCCGCGGGTCCTCCGTCAGGGTCGCGACCCGGGCCGCGATCTCACCGACCCACTGCGGATGCCCCGCGTACATGGCGGAGGTCGCGGCGGCCAGCAGGTGCTGCGCCCGGCGCTCCGGGTCCGGGGTGAGCTCCGCCGCCCGCTCCAGCGCGGTGGCCGCCGCCGCGTACCCGCCGCGCCGGCGGTAGCGCTCGGCGCTCTCCGCCAGCGCGGCGGCGATCTCCTCGTCGGGGCCGACCGAGGCCGCCGCCAGGTGCCAGGCCCGGCGGTCGGGTTCGTAGGCGAGTGCGGCGGCGAGCGCCAGATGGGCTTCCTGCCGGTCGGCGAAGGAGGCGGACTGGTAGACCGCGACGCGCACCAGCGGATGGCGCAGCCGGACGTGCATGCCCTCGCCCCGGATCTCCACACGTACCAGCCCGGCCCGTTCGGCGGGCCGCCAGACCTCCGGGTCGTCCAGGCAGGGGGCCGCGTGCAGCACGTCGGAGATCCGGTCCGTCCCGGCCGCCGCCGCCAGCAGCAGGGCCCGCCGGGTCTCCGGCGGCAGACCGGGCAGATCCGCCGCGAACAGCCGCTCCAGACGGGCGGTGAGGGGCAGCGGGTCGACCGGGCCGCCCCCGTGTCCGCCGGGCTCCTTCGCGCGGGCGCGCGCGAGCTCGATGAGGGCCAGCGGGTTGCCCGCCGCCTGCTCCAGTATCTGGGCGCGGGCCTTGCCGCGCGGCGGCTGCGGCTGCTCGTCGAGGAGGAGCCCGGCCGCCGCCCGGTCCAGCGGACCCGTCGTCAGATGGGGGAAGTCCCGGTCGAAACGCGCCGGAACCGTCTCGTCCCGGGCGGCGAGCAGCAGCGCGATGCGCTCGCCCTCCAGGCGCCGGGCGACGAAGGCGAGGACGTCCAGCGAGCCCACGTCGAGCCACTGGGCGTCGTCGACGACGATGAGCAGCGGGCGCTCGGTCGCCGCCTCCGAGAGCAGGGTCAGCACACCGGCCCTGATCATCAGCGGGTCCGGCGTCTGCGACCCGTCGCTCCCCCCGGTGCCGAACGCCTCGCGCAGGGCGTCGCGCTGACGGGCGGGCAGCCGGTCGATGTCGCGCAGCGCCGGGCGCAGCAACTGGTGCACCCCCGCGAAGCCGAGGCCCTGCTCGCCCTCGCTGCCCCGGACCCGCAGCACCCGCCGGCCACGGGCCACGGCCTCGGCCGCCGCACGGTCCAGCAGCGTGCTCTTGCCCGCGCCGGGCTCGCCCGTCAGCACGAGCACCTTCGGCCCCTCGCCGCCGGCGGCCTCGACCAGCCGGCCGATCCACTCCAGCTCGCGCGCCCTGCCCCGGATGTCCCGCGTCCCTGCCTCTGCGGCGCCGACGTCCATAGTCTCCCTTGCCCGGCCACGGCCGCCCCGGTACCCCCAGTTACCAGGACGGCAGCGAAGTGCCTGTTCACAGCGTTGCCGCCATCCTGCCAGGCCCGCGTCCGGGACGACTGGTCACATGACAGAAGCGGAACGGCCACCCGGCTGGCAGCCTTCCGGCAGGGGCGGGAAGGATGGGCCCCCGTACGAGGAGTTCGGAGTGGTGCCGGTGGCCGGAGTGCGGGACGCACAGGTGGGGACGGCGATGCCGGTCGGCCGCGAGGCGGAGGCCGAACGCATCCTGGCGGCCCTGGACGTACGTACCGGCCCCTCGCGGTCCCTGCTCCTGCTCGGAGCCCCTGGCACCGGCAAGACCCGTCTGCTCCGGTTCGCCGAGGAGTCGGCCGCCGCCCTCGGCCTGCGCGTCCTGTCGGTACGGGGCTGGGGCACCCAGGAACCACGGCCGTACGCCTCGCTGCACCGGCTGCTCGGGCCCGTACTCGACGGGGCGGACGGCCCGCCTGCCGTTTCCGGGCCGCAGGAGCCGCCCGCGCTGTGTGCTCTCGTACCGGCGCTGCTGAGCGGAATGGGGCCGGTGCTGCTGGCCGTGGACGACGCCGAGGAGTGCGACCCCGACTCCCTCGACGTCCTCTTCCGTCTGCGGCGCCGGCTCATGGACCGGGCCGTGACCCTGCTGTTCACCGCCACCGGTGAGGTCCCCCCGGCGGGGACCCCGGTGGACCTGCCCGTCCTGCCGCTCGGCCCGCTCTCCCCGCGCGCCGCGGCCGAACTCCTGGAGGCCCGGCCCGACGCGCCCGTGGGCAGACCGCGTCTGGAGGTGCTGCGGCAGGCGGAGGGCAATCCGCTGGCGCTGGTGGAACTGAGCCGGGCCCTGCGGCCCACGGGCACCGCCGGCCGCACCGCCCGCATCCAGCAGCTGTTCGCCGCCCGGCTGGACGCCCTGCCGCGGCGGACCCGGCACGCCCTGCTGTACGCCGCGACCGCCCTGCCGCAGGAGGAACTCCCCGTGGTGATGGCCGCCCTGGGCAGCGAGGACCTCGGCCTGTGGACCCCGGCCGAGGAGGCCGGGCTGATCGCCGTCGCCGGGGGCCGCCTCGTCTTCGGCGACCCGCTGGCACGTACGGCCGCCTACCACCGGCACAGCGCCCGGGCCCGGCAGGACGCCCACCGCGACCTGGCCGCGGCGCCCGGGCAGCTCCCGGCACGGCGGGCCCGGCACCTGGCCGCGGCGGCGATCGGACCGGATGAGACGGTCGCCGCCGCCCTGGAGGACGCCGCCGGGCAGACGGCCGACCGGTTCGAGGCGGCTACGGCCCTGGAGCAGGCCGCACTGCTGAGCGCCACCGACGAGGACCGGGCCCGCCGGCTCGCCGCGGCCATGGCGACCGCCGGCGACCTCGGGGACCCCGAGTGGGTCCGCGAGCTGTACGCCGAGTTCACCCGGGTCAACCGCGACCCGGAGCTGCGCTGTGCGGCGGCGTGTTCCATGGCGGGCGCGCTGACCCTGCTCTCCTTCCAGCGCGAGGCGTTCGGCCTCCTCCTCGACGTGTGGCGCGGTTCGCCCCCGCGCACGGCCACGACGGCCTTCGCGCTCACCGCGCTCGCCGCCGCGATCGCCCACCAGTCGGGGCTGCCCGAACACCGCCGTGAGCTGCCGCACCTGCTCGACCACGCCCGCCGCGTGGCGTCCCGCGACGAGCGCGGCGAACGGTCCGCGACCGCGGACCGCGACGTGTTCCCCGAGCTCGCCGCACCGGAAATCCTCACCGCCCTGGAGACCTATCTGACGGTGGGCCTCGCCCTCGACCCGGAGGTGCCCGCCGACGCCGTGGCCCGCCGCACGGCCGACCCGTTCACCGGGCCCGTCGACGGCGTCGGCCCGCTCGCCCGGCTGCTGGCCGGGGCCGCCGCCGCGTACTACACCGACGACTCGGAGCTGTGCGCCGAGATGTACCGGCGGGCGAGCACCCCGCACGGGGTGCGGGGCCCGTGCGGCTCGCCGGTGTGGACGCTCCCCGCCCAGGTGGACGCCCTGATCTCGATGGCCCGGTGGGACGAGGCCGCAGCACTGATCGCGCAGGGCCGCACCGAGGCGGCCGTGCACCGGCTGCCCCGTATCGACATGGACCTGGAGGCCCTGGACGTCACCCTGCGCGCGCTGCGCGGCGACAGCGTCCCCGAGCTCCCCTTCACCGGCCCCCACTGGCGCTCCGTCAACCTGGGCGAGAACGGCGCCACCCGGGCCAGGATGCTGCGCGCGTGCGGGCTCGCCGCCCTCGCCTCGGGGGACGCCGACCGCGCATACCGCCATCTGCGGGCCCTGTTCGCCGAGGACGGCTCCCCCCTCGCCCCCTTCCTGTCCCCGCGCTCCATCAGCGAACTGGCCGCCGCGGCCCAGCGCGCCGACCGCAAGGAGGAGGCGGCCCGCGTCCTCGCCGCGGTACGGGCCCGCCAGGGCGAGCGGCCGACGACCCGGATGACGCTGCTGATGCACCACGCCGCCGCGCTCGTGGACGAGACCTCCGACCCCGAGGACCACTTCCGCCTCGCCCTGGTCAACCCCGAGGGCGACACCTGGCCGCTGGAGCGGGCCCGGGCCCGGCTGCACTACGCGATCTGGCTGCGCCGGCGCAGACGGCCCCGCGAGGCCCGCGCCCAGCTGACCGCCGTCCTCGAGATCGCGGCCCGGATCGGCGCGCGCGGTCTCGCCGACTCCGCCCGCGGTGAACTGCGCGCGACCGGAGTGGCCGAGGCGCCCGCGGCGGCGGCGTCCGACCGGCTGGGCGAGCTGACGGCCCAGCAGCGCCAGATCGCGCGCCTGGCCGCCTACGGCCTGTCCAACCGGGAGATCGGCGACCGGCTCTTCCTGTCACCGCGTACCGTGGGGTCGCACCTCTACAACGTCTATCCCAAGCTCGGCATCAGCAGCCGTCACCAGCTCCGGGACCTTCTGCACGACAGCTGACGTGCGACGTACCAGCACCAGAGGGGCCCGAGCGAGAGGCGGACCGAATGCAGCCGGACCCCGACGGGGAGGCATCCGCCGAGCCGCCGTCGCCCGTCGTCCTCGATCCGCACGTACGACGGCTCGTCGACGCCTCGACCACGCCGCCCCATCTGCACGACCTCCCGCCCGAGACCGCCCGCCGGGCGCTGAGCGAGTCCCAGGCCGCCAGGATCGACGACTTCGGTGTCGACGCCACCTTCCACGCGGCGCCCGTCGGGCCCACCGGTCTGGTCGGCTTCTGGCTGCTGCGCCCGCCCGGCCTCACGGACACCGCACCCGCCGTGCTGTACGTGCACGGGGGCCGCTGGATGCTGGGCGACGCCCAGACCCATGCGCGCCTCGTCAGCGAGCTGGTGCGCGGGGCGGGCGTGGCCGCCGTCGTTCCCGAGTACAGCCGCACGCCCGAGGCCCGCTATCCGCTCGCCCTGGAGGAGTGCTACGCCCTGCTCGCCTGGGTCGCCGCGCACGCCGGCGGGCTGGGACTCGACGCGGACCGGGTGGCGGTCGCCGGCGACTGCGCGGGCGCCACCCTGGCCACCGCCCTGACGCTGCTGGCGAAGGAGCGCGGCGGCCCGGCGATCCGCGCCCAGCTGCTGTACTACCCGCTCACCGACGCCCGCTGCGCCAGCCCGTCCCAGCGGCGTTTCGCCACGGGCTATCTGCTCACCCGGCAGGCCCTGCGCTCCTACTGGCGCGAGTACGCGCTCGACCCCCGGCAGCGGGAGGAGCCCACCGCGTCGCCGCTGCGGGCGAGCCGGGACCGGCTTGCGGGGCTGCCGCCCGCGCTGGTGGTCACCGCCGAGGCCGACGTGGCACGGGACGAGGCCGAGGAGTACGCGGAGAAGCTGCGCGAGGCGGGCGTCGCCGCCAGCTCCGTCCGGTTCCGGGGAACGGTCCACGACTTCGTCTCGCTCACCGCGCTGCGGGCAAGCGCCCCCACGCTGGCGGCGATCCGGCTGGGCAGCTCGTTCCTGCGCGACCGGCTGAGGTGACGGGGGGCCGGTCGCCAGGCCAGTCGGTTGACTGATGGCACCGGCGGCGCACGACCGGAGACTGGTGTGGCCCGCTCCCGACAGGGGCGTCTTCGCACAACCATGACGAGGAGTCATGATGCCGGTCCTAGTGTCCACGTCGCCGCTCCCGCCCTCCGAACGGGCGGACTACTGGCACAGCGCGGTCTCCGACACGTTCGTCCCGCTGGACGTCGTGCTGCACCAACGGGAGCCCGCGGTCGGGGAGATCAGCACCGAGTGCCTGGGCCCGTTGCAGATCTCGGCCGTCGAGGCGGGACCGCAGACCGTATGGCGCCACAAAGCGCTGATATCGCGGGGCGGCGCCGAGTACGTGACCGTCACCCTCCAGCACCGGGGCACCGCCAGGCTCACCCAGGACGGCCGCGAGGCCCTGGCGGCGCCCGGCACCTTCACCTTCTGCGACGCCGGCCGCCCCTACCGCCGCGAGCAGCCCGAGGACTTCCGCTTCACCGCCTTCCGGGTGCCCAAGGAACGGCTCGGCGTCTCGGAGGACGATCTGCGCACGATCACCGGCACCGTCTTCAGCGGCTGTACCGGCACCTCCGGACTGGTCGCCGGATATCTGGAGCGGCTCGCCGAACGCGCCTCCGGGTTCGACCCGTACACGGGCCGGCAGCTCGCCATGACGGCCACCGATCTGCTGGCGGTACTGGTGCGCGAGCGGCAGGGCCGGCTGAACCCGTGCGCCTCGGAGGCGGCCCGGGCGATGCTGGTCCGCGTCAAGGCGTACATCCTGCGCCACCTCGCCGACCCCGATCTCTCCCCGGAGCGCATCGCGGCGGCGAACCGGATGTCGGTCCGCTATCTGCACAAGCTCTTCGAGCCGGAGGCGACCACGGTGGGCCGCTGGATCCACCGCGAGCGGCTGGAGCGGTGCCGCCGGGAGCTGTCCCGCCCCGCCGGACCGGCACCGGCCGTCTCCGCCGTGGCCCACCGCTGGGGCTTTGTGAACCCCTCCCACTTCAGCCGCGCCTTCCGTGCCGCGTACGGGATGTCGCCCCGTGAGTGGCAGACCGACAGCCGGCTGGTGTGAGACACCGCTGCCGCCCGGCTCCACGGGGGAGGGGGCGGCAGCGCCGGGGCGGGTCAGCCGGTGGCGGACCCGGCCACCGCCTCCCGGATCAGCGCGGCGACCCGCCGCGGGTGGGCCAGCATCACCAGGTGCGAGGAGTCGACCTCGACGACGCTCATCCCCGCCCGCTCGTAACCGAAGCGCTCGACATCCGGGTTGATGGTCCGGTCCGAGGTGGCGACCAGGCCCCAGGACGGCTTCGTACGCCATGCGGCGACCGGCGCCGCCTCACCGAACGCCCGCGCCGCGAGGGGCCGTTGGGAGACGGCCAGGACGGCGGCCAGCTCGGGCTCGACATCCGCGGCGAAGATCGCCGGGAACTTCTCCACCTCCACCGAGACATCCGTGCCGGTCTCCTCCGTGCCCTCCAGCGGGAACGGGGTGTAGACGAGGGCGTCGGAGAGGGGGGAGTCGGGGAAGCGGCCCTGGAGCTCCCCGAGGCTCTCGCCCTTCTCCAGCGCGTATCCGGCCAGGTAGACCAGCGCCCGGACGTTGTCCTCCAGCCCGGCGACGGTGATGACCGCGCCGCCGTAGGAGTGGCCCACCAGGACCACGGGCCCGGGGATGGAGCGCACCACCGACGCGATGTAGGCCGCGTCACCCACCAGACTGCGGTTGGGCACGGCCGGCGCCACCACGCGCAGGCCCGCGGCGGTCAGTTCGGGGATCAGTCGGGCGAAGCTGGAGGCGTCGGCGAAAGCGCCGTGGACCAGGACGACGGTCGGGTCGGCGGGCTGGGACATGGTGGGGCTCCTTCGATGGTGGTTCGGTCGGTGGGGAGAGCCGCTGGATCGCACCGCGGACGGCCGCCGCGGTTCACAGGGTGCGGCGCACACCCGCGTGGCGTTCGAGGTTGCGCAACTGCACCGCGAGGTCGCCCTCGACGGCGTGGTGGGCGGGTCCGCTGCGCCCGATGGGCAGGACCTCCTCGCTGCGCATGTCCTCCAGCATCAGGGCGTAGGCCGCGTAGGCCGCGGTCAGCGCCACCAGGAGCCCGAGGGCTCCCGCGGTCCGGGTGAGCCATTCGGTTCCGGTCAGCCCCGCGAGGCCGGTGACCGCCCAGCGGGGCAGCGAGACCACCAGGACGGCCCACAGGGCGCGCTTGGGCCCGGTCACGGCGGTCATCAGCGCCCCGAAGCACAGGAACGCCAGGTTGAACACCGCGAGCACCCGCGGCCCTCCCTCCGCGCCGACGCCCATGACCAGGGAGTACGCCAGCCAGCTGCCGGCGAAGGTGCCCATGAGCGTCGCCGCGATCACGTCCCGGGCCTGGAACGCCAGTACGCTGACGAGGAGTTGGAGGGCGAAGGCGGGCAGCACGCACAGGGCGACGGCACGGCGGTCGGCGGCCTCGAAGACCCCCAGCTGGAGGCAGCCCGTCATCACGGAGGCGATGGCGACGGTGAAGAAGCCCAGCGGCATCGGGGAGGCGATGGGCCGCAGGGTGATCCGCGTCATCGACCGCAGATCCGGTTCGTGGCGGCGTCCGGCGGGGGTGTCCGGCCCGCCGCCCGGCTCGTCGTCGGCGCTGTCGGCGCCGGCGGGGACTGTACTCATCGGGTGCGTTTCCTCGTTCAGTGCGCGAAGCAGGGGTCGTGGAAGGGCGGCGCGGACGCCTCGGGGCCGGAGCCCCGCGCGACGCGCCACAGCCGGTGCTGCTCGGACTCGGCGACCGCCTCGGCCATATGGGCGGCCTGGCGGGCCCCGCCGGACTGGTATCCGCCGAAGTGCGCCACGGGGCTCCACAGGGGGCTGACCGGCGGGACGGCCTCGTCGAGGCCCTCGTACTCCGCGCCCGCGTGGACGATCCGTCCGCCGACGACCGTGAGCACGGACTCGATGCCGGGGATGGCGGCCTCGGGCACGGTGAAGTAGTCGTCCGAGAGGACCGCCAGGTCGCCGTAGTAGCCCTCGCGCAGGATGCCCTTGACGTCCTGCTCGCCGGTGAGCCGTGCCCCGCCGCGGGTGTAGAGGCCGAGCGCGGTCTCCCGGTCGATCAGGTTCGCGGCCGGGTGGAGCGCGGTGCCGCCGACCGTACGGCCGGTGACCAGCCAGTGCAGCGACACCCACGGGTTGTACGAGGACACCCGGGTGGCGTCGGTGCCCGCGGCCACGGTCAGGCCCCGGTCGAGCATGGCCCGGACCGGCGGGGTGTGGGCCGTGGCCTCGGCCCCGTACCGGTCGAGGAACGCGGCGCCCTGGAAGGACATCCGGTTCTGTACGGACACGGCGCCACCGAGGGCCGCGATCCGCTCCAGGCTGCGCGGCGAGACGGTCTCGGCGTGGTCGAAGAGCCAGCGGTTGCCGCCGGGGAAGAGCCCCTCGGCGGCGAGCTTCTCGAAGACGGCCAGATCGCGGCGGATCGTCTCGTCGTAGGTGGCGTGGAGCCGGAATCCCCAGCCGTTCTCCAGCAGCAGCCGGACGGCCTGCTCGAACTCCGTCTCGTAGTCCGAGGCCAGTTCGGGCCGGGGCTCGGAGAAGTTCTCGAAGTCGGCGGCGGCCCAGGTGAGGTTCTCCCCGGCGCCGTTGAGGCGCAGCCACTCGTCCCCGTCGCCGGGCTTCACCGTCTCGGTCCAGCGCCTGAGGTCGGCCAGCTCCTGTCCGGCGGTCTGCGGGAACAGGTGGTAGGCGATCCGCAGCGACAGCTCGCCCGAGCGGGCCAGGTCGATGACCGTGGCGTAGTCGTCGGGGAAGTTCTGGAAGCCCCCGGCGGCGTCGACCGCCGAGGTCAGTCCGAAGCGGTTGAGCTCGCGCAGGAAGTGCCGTGTCGAGGTCCGCTTGTCGGCGGCGTCCAGGGTGGGGGCCTTGGCGAGCGTGGAGTAAAGGATCAGGGCGCTCGGCGCGGCGAGGAGCACTCCGGTCGGTTCGCCGTCCCTGCCCCGGACGATCTGCCCGCCGCGCGGATCGGGGGTCTCCCGGCTGAACCCGGCGGCCTGGACGGCGGCCCGGTTCATCAGGGCCGCCTGGTAGAGGTGCAGCACGAAGACCGGGGTGTCGGGCGCGGCGGCGTTGAGCTCGGCCACCGTGGGCAGCCGGCGTTCGGCGAACTGCTCGGCGCTCCAGCCGCCGACCACCCGGATCCACTGCCCCTTGGGGGTGCGGGCGGCCTGCTCGCGCAGCATCGCCAGGGCCTGGCGCAGGCTGCGCACCCCGTCCCAGCGCAGCTCCAGGACGTAGTTCAGACCGCCCCGGATGACGTGCAGATGCGAGTCGTTGAGGCCGGGCACGACCCGGCGGCCGAGCGCGTCGACGACCTTCGTCGCCGGGCCCACCAGGGGCGCCAGGTCGTGGTCGTCGCCGAGGGCCACGACCCGGCCGTCGCGGATCGCGACGGCGCGGGCCGAGGGGCGGCGGGGGTCGCCGGTGAACACCTTGGCGTTGCGGACGAGCAGGTCGGCGGGGGTGTCCTCCAGGTGCCGGGCGGGCACCACACCGCCCACCGGCATGCTCGTCGGTCCGGTGGTCCCCGTCATGCCAGGGCCGTGCGCAGGGTCTCGGCCGCGAGGCCGATGGCGAGCTCGGCGGCCCGCGTCCCGCGCAGCGGGTTCAGCATCACGAAGTCGTGGATGGTGCCCTGGACGCGCAGCGCGGTCACCGGCACCCCGGCGGCGCGGAGCCGGGCGGCGTACGCCTCGCCCTCGTCGCGCAGGACGTCGGCCTCCGCGGTGATGACCAGGGCGGGCGGCAGACCGGTGAGCTGGTCGAGGGAGGCGCGCAGCGGGGAGGCGGTGATCTGGGCGCGCTCGGCCGCGTCGGTCGTGTACTGGTCCCAGAACCACTCCATGGCCTCGCGCCGCAGGAAGTAGCCGGTCGCGAAGAGCCGGTAGGACCCGGTGTCGAAGGAGGCGTCGGTGACCGGGTAGAAGAGCACCTGCTGGCGCAGCTCCACATCGCCGCGCTGCTTGGCCATGAGGGTGAGCGCGGCGCTCATGTTGCCGCCGACCGAGTCGCCCGCGACGGCGATCCGGGTGCCGTCGAGGTCCTTGTGGTGTCCCTCGCGGGCGATCCACTGGGCGACGGTGTAGTTCTGCTCGATGGCGACGGGGTAGCGGGCCTCGGGCGACAGGTCGTACTCGGGGAAGACCACCGCCGCGCCCGCGCCCACGGCCAGTTCACGGACCAGCCGGTCGTGGGTGTGCGCGTTGCCGAAGACCCAGCCGGCGCCGTGGATGTAGAGCACGACGGGCAGCGTGCCGGTCAGACCCCGGGGACGGACGATCCGGACGCGGACGTCCCCGGTGGGACCGCCCTGCACGGTGATCCACTCCTCGTCGACGGCGGGGAAGGAGACGCCCTCGCCGCTCTGGACGCCGTCCACGGCCGCGCGGCCCTCGGCGACGGGGATCTGGTAGAGGTACGGCGGCTGAGCGGTGGCGTCGGCGAAAGCCTGGGCGGCGGGCTCGAGTACGGGGCGGTCGGACATGGCGGGATGCTCCTTCACGGGGACGTACGGGGATGTGCGGGGGATGTACGCGCTGGGGATGTTCAGCGGGTGGCGCGCGCGGCGGCCAGGATGACGTCGGTGACGACGCCCGGGCGGGAGACGGCCACCGCGTGCGAGGCGTTGACCTCGGTGACGCTGGACCCGGCGCGGCGCGCCATCCAGCGCTCGGCGGCCGGCGGGATGTTCTTGTCGGCGGTGGCGACCAGGGCCCAGGAGGGGATGGTCTTCCACGCGGCGTCCCGGGCCTTCTCGTCCAGGGCGGCGGTGGCGACGGGCCGCTGGGAGGCGGCCAGGACCGCGGCCCGCGCGGCGGGCACGTCGGCGGCGAACTGGCTGTGGTACTTGGCCTGGTCGATGACGAGCTCGGTGCCGGTGCCGCCGCCGGGCAGCGGGTACGGGAGCTGGTTGACGGCCGCACCGAGGGTGGAGCCGGGGAACTTCCCCGCCAGCTCGCCCGCGCTCTCCCCCTTGTCCGGGGTGAACGCCGCGATGTAGACGAGCGCCTTCACCCGGCTGTTGCCCGCGGCGGCGCCGCTGATGACGGCGCCGCCGTAGGAGTGGCCCACCAGGACGACGGGGCCGTCGATGGTGGCGAGCACGCCGCGCAGATAGGCGGCGTCCTCGGCCAGGCCGCGCAGCGGGTTGGCGGGGGCGACGACGGGGTAGCCCGCCCGGTGCAGCCGCTCGATGGTCCCGCTCCAGCTGGAGGCGTCGGCGAAGGCGCCGTGGACGAGGACGACGGTGGGTCTGGGTCCGTGCCGGTCGGCGCTGGTGGCGGGTGTGCCGCTGGCGGGGGCCGTGGCGCCGACGAGCGCGGCTGCCGCGGTGGCCGCGACGAGGGCGGTGGTGCGCTTGGGGGCAGACATGTGCGGGTTCCTTCGTGGTGGTTCGGGAAAGGTGCGTGCTCAGCCGAGGAAGGCGAGCAGGGCGCTGTTGACCTCGTCGGCGTGCGTCCAGATCAGGCCGTGCGGCCCGCCCGGCACGATCACCAGCTCGGCGCCCGCGACGCTCTTCGCCAGCGGGATCGCGGTGGCCCCGACGGGCAGGGTGCGGTCGGCGTCGCCGTGGATGATCAGCGTGGGGACGTCGATGCGCGGCAGGTCGGCGCGGAAGTCGGTGAGCCAGGCTTGGACGCAGTCGAGGGTGCCCTTGGCGGAGGCGGCGACGGCGACGTTCCAACTCGCCTGGACCGCCTGCTCGCTGACGCGCTCGCCGCCGAGTACGTCGGTGTTGTAGAAGTCGGCGAGGAAGGCGGTCATGAAGGCGAACCGGTCGGCGGTGATGGCTTCTTCGATGCCCGTGAAGACGCTTCCGTCCACGCCGCCGGGGTTGTCGTCCGTCCGGAGCAGGAAGGGCGGGACGACGCCGATCATGACGGCCTTGGCGATGCGCCCGGAGCCGTACGTACCGAGGTAGCGGGCCACTTCGCCGCTGCCCATGGAGAAGCCCACCAGCACGGCGTCGCGCAGGTCGAGGGTGGTGAGGACGGCGTCGAGGTCGGCGGCGAAGGTGTCGTAGTCGTAGCCGTACGCGGGCTGGTCGGAGCGGCCGAAGCCGCGCCGGTCGTAGGTGATGACGCGGTGGCCGGCCGCGAGCAGCGCCGCGGTCTGCTTCTCCCAGGAGGCGCCGTTCAGCGGCCAGCCGTGGATGAGCACCACCGGCTGCCCGGTGCCGTGGTCCTCGTAATAGAGCCCGACGGGTGCGGAACCGCCGTCGGTGACGTTGATGAAGGGCATGGGTGTACTCCTCGTGCGCGTACGCGTGTTGGTGGGGGGAGGGGGACCTACAGGCCGTACGTCTCCAGAAGGCGCAGCCACACTTCGCTGACCGTGGGGAACGCGGGCACGGCGTGCCACAGCCGGGTGAGCGGCACTTCCCCGACGACGGCGACGGTGGCCGTGTGGATGAGTTCGGTGGCCAGCGGGCCGGTCAGGGTGCAGCCGACGACGACCCCGCGGGCCTCGTCGACCACGAGCTTGGCGCGGCCCCGGTAGCCGTCCGCGTGCAGCGCGGCTCCGGCCACGTCCTCGACGCGGTACTCCACCGCCCGGACCGCGATGCCCGCCTCGCGCGCCGCGCCTTCGGTGAGCCCGACCGAGGCGATCTCGGGCTGGGTGAAGACGGCCTGCGGGACGGCCGCACGGTCGGCGTCGGCGCTCCACGCCTGCCAGCCGCCGGGAGCGGCGGGGCGCCCCGAGGCGCGTTCGGCGATCGCCGCGGCGCAGGCGCGGGCCTGGTACTTGGCCATATGGGTCAGTGGCGCGCGGTGGTTGGCGTCGCCGACCGCGTACAGCCAGTCGCCGCCGCCCGCGGGGGTGACGCGGCAGGTGTCGTCGACCGGCAGCCAGTCCCCGCCCGGCAGGCCGACCGTCTCCAGGCCGAGGTCCGCGGTGCGCGGCCGGCGGCCGGTGGCGGCCAGCACCTCGTCGCAGACCAGGGTGGCACCGTCGTCCGTCTCCACGGTCACGGCGCGGGAGGCGGGGTCGCGGGTGACCCGGGTGGCCGAGACACCGAACCGGACCGTGACCCCGAGGCCGGCCAGACCCCGGGCGACCTCCTCGCCCACGTACGGCTCCCAGCCGGTGAGCAGGGCCCGGTCGCGGACCAGCACCGTGACCTCGCTGCCGAGCGAGCGCCACGCGGTGGCCGTCTCGCAGGCCACCACACCCCCGCCGATGACGACGAGCCGTGCCGGTACCGCATCGGCCGCGGTGGCCTCCCGGTTGGTCCAGACGCCGATCCGGTCCAGCCCCTCGACGGGCGGCAGCGCCGCCTCCGTGCCGGGGCTGAGGACGACCGCGTGCCGCGCCCGCAGGGCACGGACGGTGCCGTCGGCCGCGGCGACCTCCACCCGCCGCTCCCCGGCGAGCCGGCCCCGGCCGCGGACGAGCGCGATGCCCGCGCCCCGCAGCCAGTCGGCCTGGCCGGTGTCGTCGCCGCGCGCGGTGAACCGGTCGCGGCGGGCCAGTACGGCCGCCGGATCGAGCGGCCCGGTCACCGCCTGCCGGGCCCCGTCGACCGATCGCGCCGCCTCCCGGGCCGCGCCGGGCCGCAGCAGGGCCTTGCTGGGTACGCACGCCCAGTACGAGCACTCGCCGCCGACGGATTCGGCCTCGACGACCACGGCGGTCAGACCCGAGCGGACGATCCGGTCGGCGACGACCTCGCCGCCGGGTCCGCCGCCGACGACCACCACGTCGTACACGTCCTCCATCAGGCGCGCACCAGCGGGGTGTCGACGAGGTGCTCGGCGAGGAACCACACCTGCGCCTCGCCGGTCCGGATGACCTGCGAGACGAGCAGGTCGGTGCTGCCCTCGTCGCCCTCGGCCGCGATCCGGGCGGCGGCGTCCCGGGTGTCGATCAGGATGCGCTCGTGCGCGTCCAGGAGCCGCGACAGCATGACCGGGACCTCCTCGACCCCGTCCGGCGGACGCGGAACGGACGTCAGCTCGGCGACGTGCCGCGGGTCCGCGACGGCGACGCCGCCGAGGCTCTGGACGCGTTCGGCCAGCGCGTCCACGATGGCGAGCTGGTCCTCCGCGTGCTTGTCCAGCATGAGGTGGAGCGAGTAGAAGGTCGCTCCGCGCATCAGCCAGTGGCTCTTCTTGTAGAGCGAGTACAGGATCTGACTGTCCGCCAGGATGTGGTTGAGCCGCTGGCAGGCGTACAGCCGGGTGTCGTGGCCGAGGCCGATCGGAAGCTGCTTGAGCGTGCCGAACGCCTGGGTCTCCACGCCCTTCTGGTGCAGCAGCGGCTGGCCGCCGCCGCTGGGGTGCGCGGGGGTGGATACGGATGTCATCGAGGCTCCTGCTCGTAGAACTCGTGGAACTCGTGGAACTCGTAAAAAAAGGGGGGTGGTTGGGGTGGGTCCGGCCGCCCGGCCAAGGG
>NZ_JBJHPC010000951.1:0-1606 GCF_045257485.1 Streptomyces sp. YS-3
CCACCGCACCCTCCAGCAACGACAGCCCCGCTCACAGCACCTGACAACCCCCATGTCGGCGTAGCTCCCAAGGGAAGCAGGCGGAGTCGTCCTCGATCGCCCGCAGCCTCTTCCGGAAAGTTCGCCACAGGGACCGCGGACCAGGTGGGCCGCCGAGATGGTCGCGCCGACGTCCGGGGCGCTTCCCTTTCCCGACTGGAAAGTCAGTGGCGCCAAAGCATTGACTTTCCTATCGGGAAAGTGGAACTCTGACTTTCCCGACAGGAAAGAGAAGGTCCATCGTGGAGAACATCGCTTCCGACCAGGCCCGTGCCGCGCTGGCCGCGGTCGATCACGCCCGCAGCCAGGTGGCCGAGGAGGTCGGACTGCCCCGCGGCTACTGGTGGGCCATGGCTGCCGGCTGGCTGCTGCTGGGCGCGCTCGGCACCTGGACGACACCGTGGGTGGCCGGCACCGCGACCACGGTCTTCGGCGCCGCCCACGGCACGTTCGCGTCCGGCCTGCTCAACGGGCGCCGTCGCACTGGCCAGTTGCAGGTCGGTGCCGCGCTCGCGAGCCGCCGCATCCCCCTGGTGGTGGTCGGCATGCTGATCGCACTCGTCGCCCTCACCATCCTCGCGGCGCTCGTCCTGGACGCCGACGGCGCGGACCACGCGGCCATGTGGGCGGCGGCGCTGGTCGCGGCGGTCGTGGGATTCGGCGGACCGGAGATCCTGCGCGTACTGCGGCGTTGGGCGCGGGCATGACGGGCGCACGGTTCGACGAGCTGATCCACCCCAGCACGCGCCTGTCGCTGGTGGCGACCTTGGCCGCGGCCGACTGGGCGGACTTCACCTTCCTCAAGGACCGTCTCGGACTGTCCGACTCGGCACTCTCCAAGCAACTCGCGACGCTTGAGGAAGCCGGTTACGTCTCCACGGAGCGCCGCCTCGACGGCAGCCGCCGCAAGGTCCGCGCCCGGCTGACGAGCGCCGGACGGGACGCGTTCAACGGCCATGTCGCCGCACTGCAGGCAATCGTCGCCAACGCTGCGTCGCCGACCGAGGGGTCAGCGACGCGCCCGTAACGCGGTATCGAGCGCGGCCTGTGAGGCGTAGCGCTCCACGATAAGCCGTGCCTCGGCTCGTCGTCGCACGGTCCTTTTCCGGGTGGGCTGGGGGTCTTGCGTCCCCTCCGTGGGGGCTCCGTTACGTTGGCGGGACCGGTGGTTGTAGGCGCACCGAGTCATTACCCGACAGCTCCTCCTCCCTGATCGCACGATCTGGACAGTTGCGGCACGTGGTTTGAAGTGCGATCAGTCGCTAGAACGATCGGCGTCCGACTGCCTTCTGACCGTTCCCGACCGAAGGGTCACGTGTTCGGGCAGGAAACATTTCACCCCCGGCTGGTCGGCGGTCGCGCTCCCGCGCGCCAGAAAATCGTAACTGTCCGCATTCGAGCTAGCACAGAGCGTAGCGCGCACGTTGTCATTGTCTTGCCGGGAACGGACGCGACGCCACAGAACCCCGAACCGGCACGCAATCCGTAAGGAGGGGTCCCGCCCCCACTCTCAGGAAGGAACTGCCATGAGCACCACCGAAGAGCAGGCCGCCGAAGCCTTCCAGTC
>NZ_JBJHPC010000952.1:0-1594 GCF_045257485.1 Streptomyces sp. YS-3
CCACACGCACAGCGTGCACCGGCCGGGCACGACCGCCATGATCCCGCCGCCCACCCCGCTCTTGCCCGGCAGACCGACGCGGTACGCGAAGTCGCCCGCCGCGTCATAGGTCCCGCACGTCAGCATCACCGCGTTGACCTGCTTCGCCTCACTGCGCGACAGCAGCCGCGAGCCGTCCGCGCGCAGCCCGTGGCGGGCCAGGAAGCGGGCCGCCAGAGCGAGATCCGCGCAGCTCATCTCGATGGCGCACTGCCAGAAGTAGTGGTCGAGCAGGGTCGGTACGTCGTTGGCGATGTTGCCGTACGAGGCCATGAAGTGGGCCAGCGCCGCGTTCCGGTCGCCGTGGGCGGACTCGGACTCGGCCACCACCGCGTCGAAGGCGAGCCCGGGGTTGCCGGTCTCCTCCCGCAGGAACTCCAGCAGTTCACTGCTGGCGTCCCCGGTGAGGGTCTGGAGCCGGTCGGTCACGACCAGCGCGCCCGCGTTGATGAACGGATTGCGCGGGATGCCGTTCTCGTACTCCAGCTGCACCAGCGAGTTGAACGGGTTGCCCGACGGCTCGCGGCCGACGTGCTCCCACAGGCTGTCGCCGCCACGGGCGAGGGCCAGGGCGAGCGTGAACACCTTGGTGATCGACTGGGCGGAGAAGGGGCGCTGCCAGTCCCCCACCCCGTACACCGTGCCGTCGAGGTCCGCGACGGCCATCCCGAAGCGGGACGGGTCCACGTCGGCGAGGGCGGGGATGTACGCGGCGGGGGTGCCGGTGCCCACGAGGGGCGCGACGTCGTCCGCGATTCTGTGGAGGACGGCCTGATAGTCCTGCTGGTCCACGGGGTGCCGGTACCGGTGCCGGGTTACTGGGGCTTGTAGCCGCGGTGCAGCGCCACCACACCGCCGGTGAGGTTGCGCCAGGCGACCCTGGTCCAGCCGGCCCGCTGGAGCCGGGCGGCCAGGGCGGGCTGGTCGGGCCAGGCGCGGATGGACTCGGCGAGGTAGACGTACGCGTCGGGGTTGGACGACACGGCGGTGGCGACCGGGGGCAGGGCGCGCATCAGGTACTCGCTGTAGACCGTACGGAACGGCTTCCAGGTCGGCTGCGAGAACTCGCAGATGACCACCCGGCCGCCGGGGCGGGTCACGCGCAGCAGCTCGCGCAGGGCGGTGTCGGTGTCCTGGACGTTGCGCAGGCCGAAGGAGATGGTGACGGCGTCGAAGGTGTCGTCCTTGAACGGCAGCTTCGTGGCGTCGCCCGCGGTGAACGGCAGGTGGGGGTGGCGGTCCTTGCCGACCTTCAGCATCCCGAGGGAGAAGTCGCACGGGACGACGTAGGCGCCGGTGGCGGCGAAGGGGAGGGAGGAGGTGGCGGTCCCGGCGGCGAGGTCCAGGACCTTCTGGGCGGGGCGCGCGTCGACCGCCTTGGCGACCTCCTTGCGCCAGAGGCGGGTCTGGCCGAGGGAGAGCACGTCGTTGGTGCGGTCGTAGTTCGCGGCGACGTCGCCTCGATGTTCGACGACGTGCGGCTGCTTGTCCAGGGATGCGCGGGTCACGTCTTCATTGTGCCTGGGACTCCGCCCCCGCCGCCCGCGCCCCCCTC
>NZ_JBJHPC010000953.1:0-1593 GCF_045257485.1 Streptomyces sp. YS-3
GGATAGGCGGGGTGGGCGTTCACCGGGTCTCCGGGCGGTTGCGGGCGATCAGGTGCTGGACGAGCGCGAGGAGGGCGTCGATGGAGGAGTTGGTGTCGCGCGCGTCGCACGTCACCATCGGGGTGCCGGCCTCCAGGTCGAGGGCGCGGCGCAGTTGTTCCTCGGTGTACGGGCGGGAGTCGGGGAAGGTGTTGAGCGCGACCGCGTACGGCAGTCCGGTCTCCTCCACCAGGCCGAGCACGTCGAAGGAGTCGTCGATGCGGCGGGTGTCCACCAGGACGAGCGCGCCGAGCGCCCCGTAGGCGATGTCCGCCCACAGTGAGCGGAAACGTTCCTGTCCGGGGGTGCCGAAGAGGTAGAGGACCACTCCCCCGCCCAGGCTGATCCGCCCGAAGTCGATGGCGACCGTGGTGGTCGTCTTGTCCCGGACCCCGGCGAGGTCGTCCACCGTGGCGGACGCCTCGCTCAGGTGCTCCTCGGTGTGCAGCGGGCGGATCTCGGAGACCGAGTCGATCAGGGTGGTCTTGCCCACCCCGAACGGGCCCGCGACCAGGATCTTCACCAGCTCGCGCGCGGTGTCGGGCAGATGGATCCCACGGGCCCCGGCGGCGCCGGTGGGGCCGGGGCTACTGCTTGAGGGCGCGGAGGCCATCGGCCACTCTCTTCAACAGATCGGGTGCGGGCAGGGCGGCGACGGGAATGGGCGGACGGGCGCTCACCAGCCCCTGGTCGATCAGGGCGGCGGCGAGCACCCGCACGGCGGAGACCGGCAGTTCGAGCAGCGCCGCCGTCTCCACGACGGTGAGCGAGCCGCCGTCCAGCACGTCCAGCAGGGCGTGCTGGGCGGCGGGCAGCCCGGCGGGCTCCGGGCCGCCCCCGCCGGTCAGCACCGACAGCCGCTCCAGGCTGTTGCGGCTGGGCCGGGCGACTCCACCGGTGGACAGATAGGCGGGAACCAGCGGACGGCCGCCGCGGCGGCCCGTCATGCGTGGGTGGCGCCGTCGGCTCCGCGCGGCGCCGCCGCCATGGTCTTCTCACCGAGCCGGGCCACCTGGGAATGGACGCGGTGGGCGAGCAGGTCGAGCCGGACCTCCGGGTCGCCGAAGGCGGCCACACAGGTGCCGTGGGCGGTCGGCGCGACCAGGATGTAGCCGTGGTCGGACTCGATGACGACCTGGCGGATACGGGCGTCCTCCTGGTCCGCGAAGGCCGCCGCCGCGGTGCGGCAGGCGCCCTGCACGGTGCTCATGATGGCGGCCGTGCGCTCGGCGGACGCCTGGGACAGGGCCTGGGTGTAGCCGGAGACGAGACCGTCCCGGGTGAGCAGGACGGCGGCCTGGACGTGCGGGATCTCCAGGATCGCGTCCAGCACCCACGCCGTCTCGCCGGTAGTGCCGCTGGTCATCGCGGTTCGTTCCCTTCGGTGGGGGCGGCGGAGCGGGCCGCTGCGGTACCGGACTGCAGTGCGCCGAGCGCGGCGGCCGACTCCTCGGGGGTACGGGCGGGCGCCGCGGCCGTCTCGGCGGGCAGCGCGGCCCGGGTGCGGCGGCGCCGCTGGGGCAGCGCGTCGCCGTCGGGCGCGGACTCATGGGT
>NZ_JBJHPC010000954.1:0-1591 GCF_045257485.1 Streptomyces sp. YS-3
CTCGGCGGCCCGGGAGGCGCGGAACTCGCGATCGGCCCCAACGCCGACGGACGCCTGGAGATGTTCGCCATCAACGGCGACACCTTCCAGCACCGCTACCAGCTCTCCCCCTCCGGCGCCTGGTCCGGCTGGGAGACCTTCGGCGGCGGCGGCCGGGACATCGCCGTCGGCGCCAACGGCGACGGCCGCCTCGAAGCCTTCGCCTCCGGACCCACCGGCGTATTCCACCGCTACCAGACCGCACCGAACAGCGGCTGGTCGGAGTGGGAGAACACCGGTGGTGGTCCCGCCAAAAGCCGTATCGAAATGGAGAAGTCGCCCGACGGGCGTCTGGAAGCCTTCGCGATCAACGGCGAGGTGTTCCAGCACCAGTACCAGACGGCCGTCAACGGCGGCTGGTCGGCCTGGGAGGACTTCGGCGGTGGCGGACATGATCTGACGGTGGATCACAACCAGGACGGACGCCTGGAGGTCTTCGCCTCCGGACCCGCCGGGGTCTTCCACCGCTACCAGACAGACCGGGCCGGTTGGTCCGGGTGGGAAGGCATGGGCGGGCCCGCCGACGCACAGCTCACCAGCCAGCCGACCGCCGACGGCCGCGTGGAGGTCTTCGCGATCAACGGCAGCGTCGCCCAGCACCTGTGGCAGACCGGCGTCAACGCCCCGTACGGCCCGTGGGACACCTTCGGCGGTGGCGGTACGGAAGTCACCGCGGTGGCCAACGCGGACGGCCGTATCGAGGTGTTCGGCACGAGCCGCGCCGGCGTCTACCACAAGTGGCAGACGGGCTTCGCGACCTGGTCCGAATGGGCCTGGCTCAACACCACTTCCGGCCCCGCCGTCAATTGAGGAGACAGCACGTGAGAACCGTGCAACGCGCTCACCGCGCACCCCATCGCGTCGTCCTGGCAACCGCCACCTCGCTCCTGCTCGGGGCGGGCGTCCTGGTGGGCGCGTCGCCCGCGTACGCCGCGCCGAGCGATCTGTGCGCCCAGGTCGGCTACAACGCGGGCTTCCGGGGCGAGAGCCTGGTGACCGCCGTCGCGGTCGCGCTCGCCGAGTCCAGCTGCGACCCGACGGCCACCAACGTCCAGAACAACACGCCTCCCTCCACCGACCGCGGCCTGTGGCAGATCAACAGCTACTGGCACCGCGAGGTGGACGACGCCTGCGCCTTCGACCCGCAGTGCAACGCGAACGCGGCCTTCACCATCTCCTCCGGCGGTGCCAACTGGCAGCCCTGGTCCACCTACAACGCGGGCGCCCATCTGCGGCACATGGACGAGGCGCGGGCCGCGGTGGACCGGCTGGGCCACCACGAGCCCGGGCCCGCTCCCCTGGTGTATCCGGCGGAGTCGGGGCGGGTGGTGTCGGCCCGTTCGTCGGACGGCCGCCTGGAGGTCTTCGCCGCCGGAGCCGACGGCGTCCACCACGCCTGGCAGACAGGCGTCAACGGCGCCTGGTCCGACTGGGAACCCCTCGGCGGCCCGGGAGGCGCGGAACTCGCGATCGGCCCCAACGCCGACGGACGCCTGGAGATGTTCGCCATCAACGGCGACACCTTCCAGCACCGCTACCAGCTCTCCCCCTC
>NZ_JBJHPC010000955.1:0-1590 GCF_045257485.1 Streptomyces sp. YS-3
GGGTGTGGGCGGCCAGGGCGGCCCGGTCCACCTTGCCGTTGGCGTCCAGCGGATAGGTGTCGACGAACCGTACGGCGGCGGGGACGGCCTGCTCGGGCAGCCAGGCACGGGCCGCGTCGAGCAGCTCGGCGGGCGTGGGCGGGGTGGCGTCGGCGGGCTTGAGGTGGGCGACCAGCCGGGCGAGGCCGGAGCCGTCGCGCGCCACGGTGACGACGGCCGTGCGGACCCGGGCGTCCTGCTCGAACGCGGCCTCCACCTCGGCGAGTTCGATGCGCACACCGCTGATCTTGACCTGGCTGTCGAGGCGGCCGAGGAACTCCAGAACGCCGTCCGCGCCCATGCGCACCCGGTCGCCGGTGCGGTACAGGAGGCCGGTGGCCGACAGCTCCGGGTGCTCGGGGGCCGCGGTGAAGCGCCGCGCGGTCAGCTCGGGGTCGAGGTAGCCGAGCGCCAGGCAGTGGCCGCCGAGGCGCAGTTCGCCGTCCTGCCCCCGGGCGACGGGGTTGCCGTCGGTGTCGGTGACGACGACGGTGACGCCCGGCAGCGGCGTACCGATGGGCGGCGGAGCCGTCTCGCCCGCGGCCGGGTCGGTGGCGCGCATCGCGTACGTGGTGGTGACGACGGTCGCCTCGGCCGGGCCGTAGGCGTTGTGGACCGTGGCGGTGACGTCCGGTCCGGGGCGCCGGCGCATACGGTCGCCGCCGACGACGAGGTGGCGCAGGGCGAGGTCCGTGGGCCACGGGCGGTCGAGGAGCGGCTCGACGGTCGGGGTCGCCGCCACGCACACGGTCACGGCGGCATCGCGCCACCAGTCGGTGAGCAGGGCCGCGTCCCAGCGGGTGTCGTCGGGGGCGGGGACCAGGGCTGCGCCCGAGGTCAGCCCGGCCCACAGCTCCAGCAGATGCGGGTCGAAGGCGACGCCGATCAGCAGCGACTGCCGGTCGCCGGGCGCCAGGGCGGTGGCCTCCCGGTACCAGTCCAGGGCCACGGAGAGCGAGGCCTCGGCCACGGCGACCGCCTTGGGGCGGCCGGTCGAACCGGAGGTGAGCACGGCGTACAGGGCGCCCTCGGGCGCGCGCCGCGCACCCTCGGGGCGGGCGGCGAACGCGGCCACCGGCCCGGCCGGCGCGTTCACGCCGTCGGTGGGCAGGGGCAGCGCGATGTGCTCCCCGTCCTGGTGGGCCCGGGGCAGGACGTCCGGGTCGCCGACCAGGCAGGCGACGTCGAGGTCCTCGGTGACGGCCTGGGTGCGGCGCTCGCCGGGGCGCGGGCCCAGCGGAAGATAGACGGCGCCGATCCGGGCGAGCGCGACGGCGGTCACCACCAGCGCGGTGGACCGGTCGAGGCAGACGCCGACCAGGTCCCCGGGCCGTACGCGCTCGCGCAGGGCGGCGGCGATGCGCTCGGCCGCGGCGCCGAGCTCCTCGTACGTCCAGGTGCGCGTGCCGTCGATGACGGCGGGGGCCTGCGGGGCGCTCCGGACCCACTCCTCGAAGCGGGCGAGGACGGCGGTCGGTTCGGCGGCGGGGCCGTGGGCGATGCTCGGCGGCGTGCCGGCGCCGGAGGTCGCGGGGGCGGTCTCGGTGAGGG
>NZ_JBJHPC010000956.1:0-1589 GCF_045257485.1 Streptomyces sp. YS-3
GACCCCGGCCCGTCCGGCCCCCGGTGCCCCGGCTCCCGGGGCCTCCTCCGCCGTGCGCCGGCTGCTCGTGCCGCTGGGCACCCGACCCCGGCCCGTCCGGCCCCCGGTGCCCCGGCTCCCGGGGCCTCCTCCGCCGTGCGCCGGCTGCTCGTGCCGCTGGGCACCCTCGCCGGGGTCGCCGCCGCCTTCGCGTACGTGGGCGCGGTCGACCCGAACGAGCCCGGCCACTACCCCGTCTGCCCGCTGCTGCGGCTCACCGGGATCTACTGCCCCGGCTGCGGGGGCCTGCGCAGCGCCCACGCCTTCATCACCGGCGACTTCGGCGCGGCCCTCGGCGCCAACGCCCTCGCCGTGCTCGGCTACGTCCTCTTCGCGGCCCTCTGGGTGGTCTGGGCCGTCCGCACCGCGCGCGGGCTGCCCTTCCGTATCGCCCTCAAGGACGCCCACTGGTGGGGTGTCGGCGCGGTCCTGCTGGTCTTCTCGATTGTCCGGAATATGCCGTTCGGTGCTGTACTCGCGCCGTGACATTCCGTATATCTCCCCACGTCCCGGCTGTCCGAGGGGTGGGACGGGCGTCAACCGGATGCGGGCCCTTCGCTCCGGTGCGGATACCATCGTCATGGCTGATCCTGGCCGATCGTCAACGTCACCGTCCTGGAAGGGGGCCGCTCACGTGAGTGTGCTCGACGAGATCATCGAGGGCGTCCGCGCCGATCTGGCGGAGCGGCAGGCGCGGGTCGGCCTCGACGAGCTCAAGGAGCGCGCCGCCAAGGCGCCCCGGGCCCGGGACGGCGTCGCGGCCCTGCGCGGCGAAGGCGTCACGGTCATCTGCGAGGTCAAGCGCTCCAGCCCGTCCAAGGGCGCGCTGGCGGCCATCGCGGACCCGGCCGCTCTCGCCGCCGACTACGAGGCGGGCGGCGCGGCCGTCATCTCCGTGCTCACCGAGGAGCGCCGCTTCGGCGGCTCGCTCGCCGACCTGGAGGCCGTTCGCGCCAAGGTCGACATCCCGGTGCTGCGCAAGGACTTCATCGTCACCGCCTACCAGCTGTGGGAGGCCCGGGCGTACGGGGCCGACATGGCGCTCCTGATCGTCTCCGCCCTGGAGCAGGCCGCCCTGGTCTCGCTGATCGAGCGCGCCGAGTCCATCGGGCTCACCCCGCTGGTCGAGGTGCACGACGAGGACGAGGTCGAGCGGGCGGTCGACGCGGGCGCGAGGATCATCGGCGTCAACGCGCGCGACCTGAAGACCCTCAAGGTGGACCGCACCACCTTCGAGCGCGTCGCCCCGGAGATCCCCTCGCACATCGTCAAGATCGCCGAGTCGGGCGTGCGCGGCCCGCACGACCTGATCGCCTACGCCAACGCGGGCGCCGACGCCGTCCTGGTCGGCGAGTCCCTGGTCACCGGCAAGGACCCCCGGGCGGCCGTCGCCGACCTGGTGGCCGCCGGCGCCCACCCCGCCCTGCGGCACGGACGGAACTGACCCACCATGCCGATCGTGCGGGCCGCGCACGCCCGACTCGGCGATCTTGACGATGTGCGAGGGGAGTCGGCGCCCGCGTTGGCGTAGGCGATCAGGTCGTGCGGGC
>NZ_JBJHPC010000957.1:0-1589 GCF_045257485.1 Streptomyces sp. YS-3
GTCCCGGGCGGTCCGCTCCCCGGCGGGCCCGGTCCGCCGCCGCCCTGCCGTCCCGCCACCCCGCCTCATCCGTGACCCCCCGCACCCGCGTCCGTACCGTCCGGGGGAACATTTCCTCCGTCCGTCCCGCGACCGCCACCGCCCGTGTCGCCAGCACCGGCAGCAGATCGGCGGAGGCCGTGGACTCCACCTGACGGGTCGTCGCCGACAAGAGGTCGCCCAGGCGGTTCGCGTACGCCAGCAGGAACGACTGGCGGAACGTTTTCGTCCGCTTGCGTCCGCCCGCCCGCTGCGCCGCCTCCGCGCGCGTCATCGCCGCCGTCCCCTGCACCAGCAGCGAGGTGTAGAGCAGCTCGACCGCCTCCAGGTCGGCCTCGAAACCCACGACCGTGGAGAAGCCGAACTCCCCGTTCCACACCGCCTGGCAGTGGTTGGCCGAGGCCACCGCGTCGAGCAGGATCGCCTTGGCCGTCTCGTACGGCGCGTCCACCCCGATCCTGCACGCCCCCGGCGCATCCCCCCGACGGCCCTCCGACAGGACCGCCTCGTCGATGCTGTGCAGCGCCATCAGCTCCTGCGCCTTGGCGCTCAGCGCCTCCGCCTCCTCCGGGAACTCCGTCGCCTCCGCCTTGGCCAGCAGCCCCCGGATCCGCGTCAGCGCCTTCGGCTCACCATGCGCCGGTGGTACGTACACGGACGCCCCCGGCACCGGCCCCACCGGCTCGATCGCGGGCAGCCGTAGCAGCAGCCGGTACAGCTCCAGCAGCGTCGTCGCGCGCGTGAAGCGGTCCGGCGGCCGTTCGCCGCCCGCACGGACGTCCTCCGCCAGGGCCTCCAGGGCCTCCATCTGCGCGCCCCACCGCCCCGGTAGCCGCTCGTACCGCCTCAGCTGGACGCCGACCAGCTCCACTGCCAGCCGTACGTGCGGCTCCGCCAGCTCGCGCCGGACCATCCGTACGACATCCGCCGGCTGCCACCCCCGCTCCCACGCCCGCCCGACCAGCTCCTGCCCGCGCAGCGCGAGCTCGGCATCGGCGGACGGATCGGCGGCGAGCAGCGAGGCACCCGTATCCAGATCCGCGTCGCCCTCCGCGTACAACGCGGCGGCCAGCGCCCGCTCCACCGTGTTCCCCACCGGCATCGAAGTGCCTCCTTACGCGCGCGTGCCCGACCGCACAGATCGTCGCAGCTGCCGAACACATCCACGAACCGGTCCCCCGCCCGCCGCCGCGCCGCCGAGCGCCGATGTCAGTAGCCGGTGCCAGACTCGCACTCGTGAACGACAAGTGGGCGCTGGCCCCCACCGAGGACGGCGGCGCGCGGCTCGTCGCCCTCGGGCGGGACGGGCTGCCCGAGGGGCCCGTGGTGCACGAGCCCGAACTGGCGGAGGCCGTCCGGTCGCGCCCCGGCGTGGAGCGGTGGGTATGGCGCTCGACCGCCGACGTCTACCCGCGCCTGCTCGCCGCCGGTGTCCGCGTGGAGCGGTGCTACGACATCGAGGCCGCCGAACTGCTCGTCCTCGGCCACGAGGGCCGCCTCGGCGAGCCCCGCTCGGCGGCGGCGGCCTGGGCCCGGCTGCACCACCTGCC
>NZ_JBJHPC010000958.1:0-1582 GCF_045257485.1 Streptomyces sp. YS-3
CCCCCGGCACCGGCGCGCCCGTGCTCCGCGCCTCCGGGAACAAGCTGGTCGACGCGGGCGGTGCCACGCGCAGGCTCCTCGGCGTCAACCGGTCCGGCGGTGAGTTCATGTGCGTCCAGGGCCACGGCATCTTCGACGGCCCGGTGGACGACGCCTCGGTGGCCGCCATCGCCGCCTGGCACGCCAACGCCGTGCGCATTCCCCTCAACGAGGAGTGCTGGCTCGGTCTGTCGAACATCGACCCGGCCTACGCGGGCGCCCGTTACATCAGCGCCGTCCAGGACCTCGTACACCGCGTCGAGGCCCACGGGATGACTCCCATCGTCGAACTCCACTGGTCGTACGGGCAGTACACGGGCAACTCGGCCGGCTGCTCCGACGTCCACGCCGGCTGCCAGAAACCGATGCCCGACGCCCAGTACGCACCCGCGTTCTGGTCCTCGGTCGCCACCAC
Organism: Streptomyces sp. YS-3; assembly: GCF_045257485.1. Lineage (NCBI taxonomy): Bacteria > Bacillati > Actinomycetota > Actinomycetes > Kitasatosporales > Streptomycetaceae > Streptomyces > Streptomyces sp. YS-3. The sequence continues at coordinate 455 of NZ_JBJHPC010000958.1, forward strand.
CTTCAAGAGCGACCCGGCCGTGGTCTTCGACCTGTTCAACGAGCCGTATCCGGACCGTGCCACCTCCACCACCGACCAGGCCTGGAGCTGCTGGCGCGACGGCGGAAGCTGTCCCGGCATCGGCTACGAGGTCGCGGGGATGCAGGACCTGCTGGACGCGGTACGGGGAGCGGGCGCCCGCAACCTCGTCCTGGCCGGCGGCATCGCCTACGCCAACGACCTCAGCCAGTGGCTCGCCCGCGCCCCGGCCGACCCGGCGGGCAACCTCGCCGCCGCCTACCACGGCTACAACTTCAACAGCTGCGCGAGCGAATCGTGCTGGGACGCGACCCTCGCACCCGTCGCCGCCAGAGTTCCGCTCGTCGCCGGCGAGCTGGGCGAGAACACCTGCGCGCACTCGTTCGTCGATCGCGCCATGAAGTGGTTCGACGAGCGGGGGATCTCGTATCTGGGCTGGACCTGGAACACCTGGGACTGTTCCTCCGGCCCCTCCCTGATCAGCAACTACGACGGCACCCCCACCGCGTACGGCAGCGGCCTGCGCGACCATCTCCGCGCCGTCGGCTGATACGCGCCTCTCCGCACCTCCGAACCCCCGAATACCGCACCAAACCGAACGAAAGGACACGACCCCCACCATGAGCCGCATACCCACCGCATCCCCCCGGTCCTCGCGAAGGCGCACCGCCCTGCTCGGCGCAGGTGTGCTCGTCGCCGCGGCGACCGGCACCGCCGGTCTCGTCGGCGCCGCGGGCACCGCCTCGGCGGCGACCGGCTGCACCGTCGCCTACCAGGTGCAGAACCAGTGGTCCACCGGCTTCACCGCGTCCGTGACGCTCACCAACAACGGCCCCGCCGTGAACGGTTGGGACGTGAAGTGGACCTTCGCCGGAAACCAGCAGGTCGCCCAGGGCTGGAACGCCAAGGTGACCCAGTCCGCCACCGCGGTCACCGCCACCAACGAGAGCTACAACGGCACGCTGGCGACCGGCGGTTCGGCCAGCTTCGGCTTCAACGCCTCCTACAGCGGCACCAACGCGCTCCCCACCTCGTTCACGCTCAACGGCGTGGCCTGCAACGGCGGCGACACCCCCACGGACCCGCCGACCACCCCGCCCACCACTCCAC
>NZ_JBJHPC010000959.1:0-1580 GCF_045257485.1 Streptomyces sp. YS-3
CCGTAACCCCGCACCCCCCTACCCCCAGGAGACCGCCGTGAGTGACGACGCCGATGTCATCGTCGTGGGAGCCGGCCTCGCCGGGCTCGTCGCCACGTACGAACTCGTCCGCGCGGGGCGCAAGGTGCTCGTCGTCGACCAGGAGAACGAGGCCAACCTCGGCGGCCAGGCCTTCTGGTCGCTGGGCGGACTGTTCTTCGTGGACAGTCCCGAGCAGCGCCGGATGGGCATCAAGGACTCGCACGATCTCGCCCTCGCCGACTGGATGGGCTCGGCGGCCTTCGACCGCGAGCGTGAGGACCACTGGCCGCGCCAGTGGGCCAAGGCGTACGTCAACTTCGCCGCCGGGGAGAAGCGCAGCTATCTGCACGGGCTCGGGCTGCGTCTCACGCCGACCGTCGGGTGGGCCGAGCGCGGCACGGGCACGGCGGGCGGGCACGGCAACTCGGTGCCCCGCTTCCATTTGACGTGGGGCACCGGCCCCGAGGTCGTCCGGGTCTTCCGTGAACCGGTCCTGGAGGCCGCCGCGCGCGGGCGCGTCACCTTCAAGTACCGCCATCGCGTGGACGGGCTGGTCGTCGAGGGCGGGGCGGCGGTCGGGGTACGCGGCACCGTCCTGGCGCCGTCGTCGGAGCCCCGAGGAGTGGCCTCCTCCCGGGAGTCGCACGGCGAGTTCGAGCTGCGCGCGCAGGCCGTCGTCGTCACCTCCGGGGGCATCGGCGGCGACCACGAACTGGTCCGCCGGAACTGGCCGGTCGAGCGGATGGGGCCCGCGCCGCGCTCGATGGTGACGGGTGTGCCCGCGTACGTCGACGGGCGGATGCTGGGGATCACCGAGGAGGCGGGCGGCTCGGTCGTCAACCGCGACCGGATGTGGCACTACACCGAGGGCCTGAAGAACTGGGACACCATCTGGCCCGGCCACGGCATCCGGATCCTCCCCGGGCCCTCCTCGCTGTGGCTGGACGCCACCGGGCGGCGGCTGCCCGCGCCGTTCTTCCCCGGCCACGACACCCTCGGCACGCTCAAGCACATCGTGGGGACCGGCCATGACCACACCTGGTTCGTGCTGACGCGGTCCATCGTGGAGAAGGAGTTCGCGCTCTCCGGCTCGGAGCAGAACCCCGACATCACCGGCAAGGACCTGAAGCTGGCCCTGTCGCGGGTGCGCAAGGGCGCGCCCGGCCCCGTGCAGGCCTTCCTCGACCACGGCGAGGACTTCGTCGTCCGCCGCACTCTTCGCGACCTCGTCGACGGCATGAACGCGATCTCACCCGGCCCGAAGCTCGAACTCGACCAGGTGCGACGGGAGATCCAGGCGCGCGACCGCGAGATCGACAACCCCTACGGCAAGGACTTCCAGGCCATGTCGGTGCGCAACGCGCGTGCGTACTGGCCGGACCGCCTCTCCCGGGTCGCCAAGCCGCACCGGCTGCTCGACCCGGCGCACGGCCCGCTCATCGCCGTACGGCTGCATGTGCTGACGCGCAAGACGCTGGGCGGTCTGGAGACGACGTTGGAGTCCCAGATCGTACGCCCGGACGGGACGCCGTTCGAGGGGCTGTACGCGGCCGGGGAGG
>NZ_JBJHPC010000960.1:0-1569 GCF_045257485.1 Streptomyces sp. YS-3
ACGCCGGGTGTGGGGGGCCCGCAGACGAACCCCCGGCTCAAGACCTCCCCACGTCACGACCCCATCACGATCACCCACTTGACACCGATCGCGGTATTGCGGGCCCCCCACACCCGGCGTAGGACTGTCCGGACGGGACGACCTCGGCGAGCGGGAGGCGGCAAACTCATGCGTACGGGACGGAAGTTGGTCGGAATGGCCATCGTCGGGGCGCTCGCCCTCACCGCCACCGCCTGCGGGGACGACAAGAAGGACGAAACGGAGAAGCCGGGGCCCAGCAAGTCCGGCACGGCGACCACCGTCGCCCTCCCCCGCCTCGACGGGCAGAAAATCGAAGTGGCCGCCGTGTGGACCGGCCCCGAGCAGGCCAACTTCGTCAAGGTGCTGAAGGAGTTCGAGAGCCGTACCGGCGCCACCGTCACCTTCGTCCCCGCCCAGGACCCCATCGTCAACTTCCTCGGCACCAAGATCGCCGGTGGCAGCCCGCCGGACGTGGCCATGCTGCCGCAGGTCGGCGCCATCCAGCAGGCCGTGCAGAAGAAGTGGGTCAAGCCCGTCGGCCCGGAGGCCAAGGCCCAGCTCGCCAAGAACTACAGCAAGGTCTGGCAGGACCTGGGCGCGGTCGACGGCACCCAGTACGCCGTGTACTTCAAGGCCGCCAACAAGTCCCTGGTCTGGTACAACACCAAGGTCTTCGACACCGCAGGCGCCCAGGTCCCCAAGACCTGGAAGGACTTCCTGGCCACCGCCGACACCATCTCCGCCTCCGGCGTCACCCCGGTCTCCGTCGGCGGCGCGGACGGCTGGACCCTCACCGACTGGTTCGAGAACATCTACCTCTCCCAGGCGGGCCCGGAGAAGTACGACCAGCTGGCCAAGCACCAGCTGAAGTGGACCGACCCGTCCGTGAAGGACGCCCTGACCACCCTCGGCCAGCTCTTCGGCAAGCCCGACCTCATCGCGGGCGGCGCGACCGGCGCTCTGCAGACCGAGTTCCCCGCCTCCGTCACCCAGACGTTCACCGGCGGCGACCAGCCCAAGGCCGGCATGGTCTTCGAGGGCGACTTCGTCGGCATCAACATCGCGCAGACCAGCGCCAAGATCGGTACGGACGCGAAGGTCTTCCCGTTCCCCGCCGTCGGCGCCAAGGCACCCGTCGTCACCGGCGGGGACGCGGCCGTCGCGCTCAAGGACACCAAGGGCGCCCAGGCCCTGCTGACCTGGCTGGCCTCCCCGGACGCCGCCAAGGTCTGGGCCGCGGCGGGCGGGTACATCTCGCCCAACAAGGCCACCGACCTCGCCGCGTACCCCAACGACGTCCAGCGCGACATCGCCAAGGCGCTGATCGCGGCCGGGGACGACGTGCGGTTCGACCTGTCCGACCAGGCGCCGCAGTCCTTCGGCGGTACGCCGGGCAAGGGCGAGTGGAAGGACCTCCAGGACTTCCTGAAGAACCCCAAGGACGTCAGCGGCGCCCAGGCCAGGCTGGAGGCCGACGCGGCTGCGGCGTACAAGAACTGATCCGGCCATGACCACCGCGCCGGTTCCGTCCCCCGCCTCACCCCCGTC
>NZ_JBJHPC010000097.1:0-16859 GCF_045257485.1 Streptomyces sp. YS-3
CCCCCGGAGGGTCAGCCCAACCCCGCAGGGTCAAGGGAAGGGCCGGGGCAGGGAAACTCCCAAAACCTCAACCACCTTCTTCCGCACCCCAGTTGTGTCACCGATCGTGACCCCCTACCGTTCCCGTCATGGTGAGCCCATCGGGAACCGGACACCCCTCCGCGCGGCGGTACACCCCGCTCCGGATCGGTGTCGGGGCGCTCACCGTCGGCGCGCTCCTCGTCGGGGGCGGTGCGGTCGGGTGTTCCCGTGCGGAACAGCGCGTCACCGCCGTCACACCCGTCCCGGCTCCCACCACCAGCACCCCCGAAGAGGACTGCCGGCAGCTGGTCGACTACTGGGCCCGGGCCGTGATCCAGAACAACCGCTGGTCGGGGCTGGACTGGGAGCAGAAGGGGTTCTCGATCGACCAGCACACGATCCACGAGCAGATCGTCGCCGCCGCCCGGGACGAGCAGCGCGCGCACGGCACCGGAGCGGCGTTGCGGCTGATAGATCGTCAAGCCCGGGAACAGTGCACCGTGCGTCACGGAGCCATGGGAGGTGGCAACCACTAGATCCATGCAGATGCGTACAGATCCGCCAGATCTACGTAGATCCATGTAGATCCACGCAGATCCGCATTGGGTGGGCACCGAGTCGCACGGACCCGCACGGGTCCGCATCCGGACCCCATCGCGTCCGGGACGCAGCCACACCCCCCTTCCGGCCACTCCCGATCGTAACGCTCCGTAACTCGGGCGAAAGGGATGAACGGGATCCCGGCCTCCGGTTGGTTTTCACAAGATCATTACCAAATTCCGCGGCCGGGACAACGCCGCAGGTGGGGCGGGTTCCCCCGACAAGCCCCCTGTCAGTAGCAAGATCGGCTCAAGCCCCTTAGCGGAACTGGGAATTCTCAGTATGTGGGCGTTCTTCGGGCGCACCAATGCCCCCATCTGTCCACAGAGCTCCCCTCGGCGTGTCCGCTCGTCATAACAAGAAAGTCACATCCTGACCTTCCCTGGTCCCCCACTCCGCCACCTGCGCCTAGAGTCACGGCCAGTCACCGCGCCGCCGGGCGCGTCTGCTGCACGGCCCCTGTACCAACCCCAGTACGGCCCGGCGAGTCACACGGCGCCTCAGCGGAGGCGTCGCGCCAGGGAGAGGACATATCGTGCGACACCGTTCCTTGCTCATACTCACCACCGTGCTCACCACGGGGGCTCTCACCCTCACCGCGTGCGGTTCGCGCGACAAGAAGGACGACGAGGGCGGCGGCAAGACCACGACCGTGGTCATCGGTGTCGACGCCCCGCTCACCGGCCAGAACTCCGCCACCGGCCTCGGCATCCAGTACGGCGTGCAGATAGCCGTCGACGACGCCAACGCGAAGAACCTGGTCCCGGGCGTCAAGTTCGCGGTCAAGGCGCTGGACGACAAGGCGCTGCCGCCGACCGGCCAGCAGAACGCCACCGCGCTCGTCGCCAACAAGGACGTCCTCGGTGTGGTCGGCCCGCTGAACTCGGGTGTCGCCCAGACGATGCAGCAGGTCTTCGCCAACGCCAACCTGGTCGAGATCTCCCCCTCGAACACCAACCCCACCCTGACCCAGGGCAAGGACTGGGCGGCCGGGAACAAGACCCGCCCGTTCAAGACCTACTTCCGCACCGCCACCACGGACGCCATCCAGGGCGGCTTCGCGGCGGACTACGCGGTCAACACGATGAAGAAGAAGAACGTCTTCGTCGTCGACGACAAGCAGACCTACGGCGCCGGTCTGGCCGCCCTCTTCAAGCAGGGCTTCACCAAGGCCGGCGGCAAGGTCGCGGGCGAGGACCACGTCAACGTGGGCGACAAGGACTTCGCCACCCTCGTCACCAAGATCAAGAACTCGGGCGCGGACCTCGTCTACTACGGCGGCCAGTACGACGAGGCGCAGATCGTCACCAAGCAGCTCAAGGACTCCGGCGCGAAGATCCCGCTCTTCGGCGGTGACGGCATCTACAGCGACACCTTCATCACCACCGCCGGCAAGGCGGGCGAGGGCGACCTCGCCACCTCGGTCGGTGTCCCGGTCGACACCCTCCAGGCCGCCAAGGACTTCATCCAGAAGTACAAGGACAAGAAGTACCCGGGCGACTACGGCACCTACGGCGGCTACTCGTACGACGCGGCCACCGCGATCATCAAGGCCGTCGGCAACGTGGTGAAGGACGGCAAGATCCCCGCCGACGCCCGCCAGCAGGTCGTCGCCGAGGTTCAGAAGACGGACTTCGAGGGCATCGCCGGCAAGGTCTCCTTCGACCAGTTCGGTGACACCACCAACAAGCAGCTGACCGTCTACCAGGTCACCGACGGCAAGTGGAAGGCCGTGAAGAGCGGCACGTACAACGCCGGCTGATCCCAGCCTGCCCCTGTACGGCCCGGGACGACGCCTGGAACACCCGTAACGCCTGTTCCAGTCGCTCCACCCGTTCCACCGGTTTCACCCGCATCACCGTTTCACCGCACCACCCGCATCACCGCACGACAACAGGGCCGCGCGGCCACGGCAACCCGTCCACCGCGCGGCCCGACGTCTACTCCCCTCGCACTCACTCCCCATCCACATGGAGGCCATGCGGTGCACACCCTGCCGCAACAGCTGGCCAACGGGCTGCTCCTCGGCTCGATGTACGGGCTGATCGCCATCGGCTACACGATGGTGTACGGCATCGTCCAGCTCATCAACTTCGCCCACGGCGAGATCTTCATGACCGGCGCCTTCGGCGGACTCACGGTCTACCTCTACGTGCTGCCCGACGGCATATCCATGTGGATAGCCCTCCCCCTGATGCTCATCGGCGGCGCACTCGTCTCCGTACTCATCGCCCTGGGAGCGGAACGCTTCGCCTACCGGCCACTGCGCGGCGCGCCACGCCTGGCACCGCTGATCACCGCGATCGGCCTCTCGCTCGCGCTCCAGCAGGCGGTCTTCAACTGGTACCCGAAGGCCAAGAACGACGAACCGTTCCCGCAGCTCCCCGGCGGACCGTTCCACGTCGGCTCGATCACCTTCGGCTCCGGTGACATCTTCCTGATCACCGCGGCCCCGCTCTGCATGGCGGCGCTCGCGCTCTTCGTCCGCTCCTCGCGCACCGGCCGCGCCATGCAGGCCACCGCGCAGGACCCGGACACCGCCCAGCTCATGGGCATCGACACCAACCGCATCATCATGATCGCCTTCGCCATCGGCGGCATCTTCGCCGCCGTCGCGGGTGTCGCCTGGGGCCTCAAGTACGGCTCCATCAAGTACGAGATGGGCTTCCAGGCCGGCCTCAAGGCATTCACCGCCGCCGTCCTCGGCGGCATCGGCAACATCTACGGCGCCATGATCGGCGGTGTGGTCCTCGGCCTCGCCGAGACCATGGCCAGCGCCTACATCTCCAACGTCCCCGGGATGCAGCAGCTCGGCGGCTCCGGCTGGGCCAACGTCTGGGCGTTCGTCCTCCTCATCCTCGTCCTGCTCTTCAGGCCACAAGGCCTGGTGGGCGAACGCGTCGCGGACAGGGCGTGATCCACATGACCACCAGCACCACCACCAGCACCGTCGCCCCCGCGACCGAGCCGCGCGGCATCCTCCCGCTGCCCGCGTCCGTCGCCCGGCCGCTCGTCGCGGTCGGCGCCGTCGCCACCATCGCCTCCACCTTCCTCGCCTGGACCTGGACCTCCGAGTTCCCCGGCGACCTCACCGTCACCGGCTACCCGGCCGGCCTCCAGACCCTCACCCTGGTCGCCGGAGTGCTCACCCTGCTCTACGCCCTCGCGGGCTACGGGGTACGGGGCCTGGGCTGGCTCAACCCGGGCGGCACCAACAACCCGGTGCTCCTCGCCGCGGTCTCCGCGTTCGCCGTCGTCTGGTACACCGCGATCGCCATCGCCTACGACCTCGGCGGACTCGCCAACCTGGAGCCCGGCGCGTTCGTCGCGGCCGTCGCCTCCCTGCTGCCCGTCGTCGGCGCGCTCGCGCTGCCCCGCCCGGGCCGCTCGCTGCGCGACCACATCGCCAAGCCCGACCGCATCCCGGCCCCCGCGCCGGTGCCCAGCTGGGTCCAGCGACTGATCATCTCGCTGGCCACCGCGCTCGGCCTGGTCGTCTTCACGTACGGCATCGGCATCGACGACGAGGAGAGCGAGACCTTCATCGGTCTGCTGCTCCTGGTCCTCTTCGCCTCCATGGCGCTGTTCGCCGCCGGCCTCTTCGACCGGTTCACCGAACTCAACGCCCGGCACAAGGGATTCGCCACCACCGCGGTCTTCCTCGCCGCCGTGATCTTCCCCTTCACCCAGAGCGAGGACCACAACGCCAACCTCGGCGCCAACATCCTCATCTTCGGCACCGTCGCCCTCGGCCTCAACATCGTCGTCGGCCTCACCGGTCTGCTCGACCTCGGTTACGTGGCCTTCCTCGGCGTCGGCGCCTACGCCGCCGCGCTGGTCTCCGGCTCCGAGTTCTCCCGCTTCTCCGGTGTGCAGGTCCCGTTCTGGGCCGCCGCGCTGATCGGCATGGGCGCCTCACTCGTCTTCGGCGTGATCATCGGCGCACCGACCCTGCGGCTGCGCGGCGACTATCTGGCCATCGTCACCCTCGGCTTCGGAGAGATCTTCCGGATCACCGTCAACAACCTCGACGGCCACTCCGGCCCCAACCTCACCAACGGCCCCAACGGCATCTCCCAGATCCCCGACCTGGAGATCTTCGGGTTCAACCTGGGCGCCGCGCACGACATCGCCGGACGCACCATCGGCCGCTTCGGCAACTACCTGTTCCTGATGCTGCTGATCACGGCCCTCATCGTGCTCGTCTTCAACCGCGCCGCGAACTCCCGTATCGGCCGCTCCTGGATCGCCATCCGCGAGGACGAGACCGCCGCCACCGCCATGGGCATCAACGGCTTCCGGGTCAAGCTCATCGCCTTCGCCCTCGGCGCCTCCCTCGCAGGCCTCGCGGGCACGGTCTTCGCCCACGTCAACTACAGCGTGGTGCCCACACCGTTCCAGTTCGCCGGCGCGGCCCCGCCCAACTCGGCCTTCCTCCTCGCGGCCGTCGTCCTCGGCGGCATGGGCACCGTCAGCGGCCCGCTGCTCGGCGCCTCGATGCTCTACCTCATCCCCGAGAAGCTCAGCTTCCTCAAGGAGTACGAGCTCTTCGGCTTCGGCGTCGCCCTCATCCTGCTGATGCGGTTCCGCCCCGAGGGCATCGTCGCCAACCGGCGCCGCCAGCTCGAATTCCACGAGACCGGCCAACTGGACGTCCCCGAAAAGGGCCTTCCGGACACCACCGTCGGCGTCACCAAGGCGGAGGCGTAACCACGATGACCGCACAGACCATCACCACCGCCCCCAGCCCCGTGCTCCAGGCGTCCGGCGTCACCATGCGGTTCGGCGGACTGACCGCCGTACGCAACGTCGACCTCACCGTCAACAGCGGCGAGATCGTCGGTCTCATCGGCCCCAACGGCGCCGGCAAGACCACCTTCTTCAACTGCCTCACCGGGCTCTACGTCCCCACCGAGGGCAAGGTCTCGTACAAGGGCACCGTACTGCCGCCCAAGCCGCACCTGGTCACCCAGGCCGGTATCGCGCGTACCTTCCAGAACATCCGGCTCTTCGCCAACATGACCGTCCTGGAGAACGTCCTCGTCGGCCGCCACACCCGCACCAAGGAGGGCCTCTGGTCCGCCCTGCTGCGCGGCCCCGGCTTCAAGAAGGCCGAGGCCAGGTCCCGCGAACGGGCCATGGAACTCCTGGAGTTCATCGGCCTGGCACACAAGGCCGACCACCTCGCCCGCAACCTCCCCTACGGCGAACAGCGCAAGCTGGAGATCGCCCGGGCACTGGCGAGCGAACCGGGACTGCTGCTCCTGGACGAGCCGACCGCCGGCATGAACCCGCAGGAGACCCGCGCCACCGAGGAACTGGTCTTCGCCATCCGGGACATGGGCATCGCCGTCCTCGTCATCGAGCACGACATGCGCTTCATCTTCAACCTCTGCGACCGCGTGACGGTACTGCTCCAGGGCGAGAAGCTCGTCGAGGGCACGTCCGACGTGGTGCAGGGCGACGAGCGCGTCATCGCGGCGTACCTCGGCACCCCGTTCGAGGGAGCGCCCGGGGGCGAGGAGGTCGCGGAGGTGGAGGCGGCGGCAGCCGCCGCGGCGGTCACCGCCGAGGCTCCCGCCTCCCCGAAGGCCGCTCCGGAGACCTCCCCGAAGGCCGCTCCGGCTCCGGCCGAGGCCGATTCGGGCGCCGCTCCGGCCGCCGCCGAGGCCTCATCGGCCGAGGCCGATGCCGGGGCCGAGGCAGACGCCGACGCCGCCGCCGTCGAGCCCGAGGCCGCCGCCCCCGGCGAAGCCGATGCCGCCGCCGACGCCGACGCTCCGCGAAAGACCCGTACCGAAGGAGACTCCCAGTGACCGCTCTTCTGGAAGTCGAAGACCTCCGCGTCGCCTACGGCAAGATCGAGGCCGTCAAGGGGATCTCCTTCAGCGTCGAGGCGGGCCAGGTCGTCACGCTCATCGGCACCAACGGCGCCGGCAAGACCACGACCCTGCGGACCCTGTCCGGGCTGCTCAAGCCCTCCGGCGGACGGATCACCTTCGACGGGAAGCCGCTGGCCAACATCCCCGCGCACAAGATCGTGTCGCTGGGACTGGCCCACTCCCCCGAGGGCCGGCATATCTTCCCGCGGCTTTCCATCGCCGAGAACCTCCAGCTCGGAGCGTTTCTGCGGAACGACAAGGACGGCATCGAGAAGGACATCCAGCGGGCGTACGAGCTGTTCCCCATCCTGGGCGAACGCCGCAAGCAGGCGGCCGGCACGCTGTCCGGCGGCGAGCAGCAGATGCTCGCGATGGGCCGGGCCCTGATGTCCCAGCCCAAGCTGCTGATGCTGGACGAGCCGTCGATGGGCCTCTCCCCGATCATGATGCAGAAGATCATGGAGACCATCGTCGAGCTGAAGGCCCAGGGCACCACGATCCTGCTCGTCGAGCAGAACGCCCAGGCCGCGCTGTCGCTGGCGGACCACGCCCATGTGATGGAGGTCGGCGAGATCAAGCTCTCCGGCTCCGGGCAGGACCTCCTCCACGACGAGAACGTCCGCAAGACGTACCTCGGGGAGGACTAGCCCCCGGCGGGGAGTGCGCCGGTTCGGCCGCGGGTCCGCCGGGGCCGGTCGCGCGGTCCCCGCGCCCCTCAGGACGTACGGCCCGCGCCACGAAGAAGTGGCGCGGGCCGTACTGGCACGCCGTGCGGGCACGACAGACCACAGATCACCCGCAGACGGAGAGCGGGCCGGGACTACTGCCCCTTGGCCGCCTTCTTCTCCTCCGCGTCCTCGATGACCGCCTCCGCGACCTGCTGCATCGACAGGCGCCGGTCCATCGACGTCTTCTGGATCCAGCGGAACGCGGCGGGCTCGGTCAGCCCGTACTGCGTCTGGAGGATCGACTTCGCGCGGTCGACCAGCTTGCGCGTCTCCAGACGCTGGGAGAGGTCCGCGACCTCCTGCTCCAGCGCCTTCAGCTCGGTGAACCGGGACACCGCCATCTCGATCGCGGGCACGACGTCGCTCTTGGAGAACGGCTTCACCAGGTACGCCATCGCGCCGGCGTCCCGCGCCCGCTCCACCAGGTCGCGCTGCGAGAACGCGGTGAGCATCAGGACCGGGGCGATGGACTCCTTGGCGATCTGCTCGGCCGCCGAGATGCCGTCCAGGACCGGCATCTTCACATCGAGGATGACCAGGTCGGGGCGGTGCTCCCGGGCGAGCTCGACGGCCTTCTGCCCGTCCCCGGCCTCACCGACGACCGCGTAGCCCTCTTCTTCCAGCATCTCTTTGAGGTCGAGGCGGATGAGGGCCTCGTCCTCGGCGATGACGACGCGGGTCGTCAGCGGCGGGACGTGCGACTGGTCGTCGTCGGCGACGGGCTGGGGCGACTCGGGGGCGGTCACGGGGGCTCCTTGTTGCGGGGCAGGCACTGCTTCCCAAGAGCGTACCTAGCTGCGGTATGGTGTGGTCACGGCGGGTAGCCGCCTACCTTTGGTTCCAAGGATGCCCCGGTAGCCCAGCGGTAGAGGCAATGGTCTCAAACACCATCCAGCGTCGGTTCGAATCCGACCCGGGGTACTTACCTCCATTTCCAAGGTCAGTGGAATAATTTAGATCTTCACTCTTTGCGGTGAACAGACCTTCGAATCCCGCACTCGCGTGGGGCGCTGCGGCAAGGCTCCGCAGCCACGGAGCAGCACACCCCTTCGATACGGCACGAAGCACTTGCCCTGCTGCGGCAGGGCATGACCAATCGAGCAGTGGCAGCGCACCTGAATGTGCCGCGCGGCACGATCGGGTGGTGGCGGTACGAGGACCGCAAACGTCGCGGTGAGCGCTACGAACCTCCTACCGACTGCCCGCCGACTGCCCGCGATGCACCGACCGAGCATTCGACGAGAAGGCGACGCCTATCTCCTCGGCCTCTGTCTCGGCGACGGACACATCATCTCGAAGCGCAAGCAGCACCACTTGTCCATCTTCTGCGTCGACAACTGGCCCGGGCTGATCGACGATGCAGAAAGAGCCATGGGGCCGTGCCGAGGTCAAATCCTATTTCAGGCACTGGGTCTGCCTGTTCCCTCAGCACGGCCCCGGCAAGAAGCACGAGCGCGAGATCCGGCTCGAGTGCCGGCAGCAGGACACCGTCGACGCCCATCCTTGGGAGTTCGTCAGAGGCCTCATCCACTCCCCGTTACTGGTTCACCAACCCCGGACCCCGGGGGACCGGGCGCTACTTCGGGCTGTCGTCCTCGCCGATGTGGTGGACGCGGACCAGGTTGGTGGAGCCCGCGACTCCGGGCGGGGAGCCCGCCGTGATGACCACGATGTCGCCGCGCCGGCAGCGGCCGATCTTCAGGAGTTGTTCGTCGACCTGCGCCACCATCGCGTCCGTCGACTCCACGTGCGGCCCGAGGAAGGCCTCCACGCCCCAGGTGAGGTTGAGCTGGGAGCGGGTGGCGGGGTCGGGGGTGAAGGCGAGCAGCGGGATCGGTGAGCGGTAGCGGGAGAGGCGCTTGACCGTGTCGCCGGACTGGGTGAAGGCGACGAGGTATTTGGCGTTGAGGAAGTCGCCCATCTCGGCCGCCGCGCGGGCGACCGCGCCGCCCTGGGTGCGGGGCTTGCTGCGTTCGGTGAGTGGCGGCAGGCCTTTGGCGAGTACGTCCTCCTCGGCGGCCTCGACGATGCGGCTCATCGTGCGGACGGTCTCGACCGGGTACTTGCCCACGCTCGTCTCGCCGGAGAGCATCACCGCGTCCGTGCCGTCGATGACGGCGTTGGCGACGTCGCTGGCCTCGGCCCGGGTGGGGCGGGAGTTGTCGATCATCGAGTCCAGCATCTGGGTGGCGACGATGACCGGCTTGGCGTTCCGCTTGGCGAGCTTGATGGCCCGCTTCTGGACGATCGGGACCTGTTCGAGGGGCATTTCGACGCCGAGGTCGCCGCGCGCCACCATGATTCCGTCGAAGGCGGCGACGATGTCGTCGATGTTCTCGACGGCCTGCGGCTTCTCGATCTTGGCGATCACGGGGACGCGGCGGCTCTCCTCCTCCATGACGCGGTGGACGTCCTCGATGTCGCGACCGCTGCGGACGAAGGAGAGCGCGATGACGTCGGCGCCGGTGCGCAGGGCCCAGCGCAGGTCCTCGACGTCCTTGTCGGAGAGCGCGGGTACGGAGACGGCGACGCCGGGGAGGTTGAGTCCCTTGTGGTCGGAGACCATGCCGCCCTCGATGACGCGGGTGCGTACGCGGGGGCCCTCGACGCCGACGACTTCCAGGGCGACCTTGCCGTCGTCGACGAGGATGCGCTCGCCGGTGGTGACGTCGTCGGCGAGGCCGGAGTAGGTGGTGCCGCAGGTGTGGCGGTCGCCCTCGATGTTCTCCACGGTGATGGTGAACTCGTCGCCGCGTTCAAGCAGTACGGGGCCTTCGCGGAAACGTCCGAGGCGAATCTTCGGACCTTGAAGGTCGGCGAGCACTCCGACGCTGCGGCCCGTCTCTTCGGCGGCCTTGCGCACGCGGTGGTAGCGCTCTTCGTGGTCCGCGTACGTGCCGTGGCTGAGGTTGAGGCGGGCGACGTCCATTCCGGCCTCGACCAGTGCCTTGATCTGGTCGTACGTGTCGGTGGCGGGCCCCAGGGTACAGACGATCTTTGCTCGGCGCATGCTTCGAGCCTAGGCCTTACCGGCCGGTAGAGAATTGGTCCGGCATGACTACTCAACAACCTTTGCATGAAGGGTTATTGACAACTGTTGAATTGTGCGCCGGGGCGCTCCGATGAGCGGGCGGCGCCTGGCCCCGGACCCCGCGCAAACCCTTGACATGTTCAGGTCTCGACGCTGGAATATGTTCGTTTTCGTTTGAGCTCGTTGAATTCGGCGCCCCTACCTCGACGGAGCCGCACATGTCATCGCTCAGGAGACTCACCAGAATCACAGGGTTCAGGAAACGGGCCGGCACCGCACTCGCCGCATTTCCCCTGCTCGCGGGCGGTTTGGTCGCCCTCGCCGGCACGGCCGCGCCGCCCGCCGCAGCCGCGCAATCCGCCCCGACACTCGACAACGGTCTCGCCCGGACCCCGCAGATGGGGTTCAACAACTGGAACTCCACCCACTGCCGGGCCGAGTTCAACGAGACGATGGTCAAGGGCATCGCCGACACCTTCGTCTCGCAGGGCCTCAAGGACGCCGGCTACACCTACGTCAACCTGGACGACTGCTGGGCCCTGCCGAACCGGGACGCGAGCGGCAACCTCGTCCCCGACCCGGTGCGCTTCCCGCACGGCATCAAGGCCGTCGCCGACTACGTGCACTCCAAGGGCCTGAAGTTCGGCCTCTACTCCAGCGCGGGCACCAAGACCTGCGACGTCCAGGGCTTCCCCGGCGGCCTCGGCCACGAGCAGCAGGACGCGAACCTGTGGGCCTCCTGGGGCGTCGACTATCTCAAGTACGACAACTGCAACAACGCCGGCGTCGACGCCAGGCAGCGCTACAGGGCCATGGGCGACGCGCTGACGGCGGCCACCCGCTCCACCGGCCGCCCGATCCTCTACAGCATCTGTGAATGGGGCTCCAACCAGCCCTGGACCTGGGCCCCGGCGATCGGCAACTCCTGGCGGACCACCGGGGACATCAGCGACTCCTGGTCGAGCATGATCTCCATCGCCCACCAGAACCAGCCGCTGGCGCCGTACGCCGGGCCGGGCGCCTGGAACGACCCGGACATGCTGGAGGTCGGCAACGGCGGGATGAGCGACACCGAGTACCGCACCCACTTCAGCCTCTGGTCGCAGATGGCCGCGCCGCTGCTGATCGGGAGCGATCTGCGCACCGCGAGCGCCTCGACGCTCGCCATCCTCAAGAACACCGATGTGATCGCGGTGGACCAGGACCCGCTGGGCCGGCAGGGCACGGTCGTCTCCAGCTCCGGCGGGCTCGTGGTGATGTCCAAGCCGCTCGCCGACGGCGGGCGTTCGGTCACCCTGACCAACGAGACCGCCTCGGCCAGGACCGTCTCCACGACGGTGCAGGACATCGGCATCGGCGGGGCGTCCTCGTACGCGCTGAAGGACCTGTGGTCCAAGGCCACCAGCACCACCACCAGCGCCATCAGCGCGTCGGTGCCCGCGCACGGCACGGTCATGTTCCGGGTGACGCCGGGCAGTCCGGTGCCGCCGCCGACCGGGGTGAACCAGCTGAGCGATCTGCCGTGGACGTCGGCGGCGGGCGGCTGGGGCCCGGTGGAGCGCGACCGCAGCAACGGCGAGCAGGCGGCGGGCGACGGCCGCGCCCTGACCATCGGCGGCACGACGTACGCCAAGGGCCTCGGCACCCACGCGCCCAGTGAGATCAGCTACCACCTCGGGGGCGTCTGCTCCTCGCTCGGGGTCGACGTGGGCGTGGACGACGAGTCGGTGAGCCAGGGGTCGGTGCGGTTCCAGATCTGGCGCGACGGGACGCTGGCCGCCGACAGCGGCGTACGGACCGCGGCCGACGGGCCCAAGCATCTGAGCGCCGACCTCAGGGGCGGTACCGCGCTGCGGCTGGTGGTCACCGACGGCGGGGACGGCATCACCTACGACCACGCCGACTGGGCCGACGCCAGGCTGGCCTGCGGCAGCGGTCCCTCGGCCGGTACGCACGACCTCAGCGACCTGGCCTGGTCCTCGGCCGTCAACGGATGGGGGCCGGTGGAGAAGGACCGCAGCAACGCCGAGCAGGCGGCGGGCGACGGCCGGCCGCTCACCGTCAACGGGACGGTGTACGCCAAGGGGCTCGGCACCCACGCGGCCGGCTCCGTCGCGTACTACCTGGGCGGCAGTTGCTCCTCGCTGACCACGGCGGTGGGGGTGGACGACGAGGTCACCACCAAGGGATCGGTGGTGTTCCAGATCTGGCGGGACGGCAAGATCGCCGCCGAGAGCGGGAAGCTGACGTCGGCGGACGCGGCGCGGACGCTGAGCGCGGACGTCACCGGTGCGCTGGAGGTACGGCTGGTGGTCACCGACGCCGGTGACGGGGTCGACTACGACCACGCCGACTGGGCGGGTCCCCGGCTGACCTGCGCGTAGACGAGGAAGAAGCACGCGGTCCCGGGTGGCGAGCCGCCCGGGACCGTCGTGTTTTCCCGTGGTCATCCGATCGAAACCCGGCAGGGGTGTTGCGGATGGCCGGTTCTGCGCCAAAATCCTCTCGACCTTCTACGCGCGTCGAGGACGTCTACGCGCGTAACACCTCGTCAGGGAGTGCATCACATGCCGCTGAACCGTAGGACGTTCCTGGGCACCACGGCCGCCGCCGGAGCCGGTGCGGCCATAGCCGGGGGCGTCGCGGCCCCCGCCGAGGCCCAGGAGCGCGGGCACGGCCGCGGCCACGCGCCGAAGCGGTACTCGTTCAGCGTCATGGGCACCACCGACCTGCACGGCAATGTCTTCAACTGGGACTACTTCACGGACAAGGAGTTCGACGACAAGGCCCACAACGACGTCGGCCTCGCCAAGATCTCCACGCTCGTGGAGCAGGTCCGCAGG
This sequence comes from Streptomyces sp. YS-3, assembly GCF_045257485.1. NCBI lineage: Bacteria > Bacillati > Actinomycetota > Actinomycetes > Kitasatosporales > Streptomycetaceae > Streptomyces > Streptomyces sp. YS-3. The sequence continues at coordinate 13,106 of NZ_JBJHPC010000097.1, forward strand.
GAGAAGGGCCGCCACAACACCCTGATGATCGACGCGGGTGACACCATCCAGGGCACCCAGCTGTCGTACTACTACGCCAAGGTCGACCCGATCACGGCCAAGCACGGCCCGGTCCACCCGATGGCGCAGGCCATGAACGCGATCGGCTACCACGCCGCCGCCCTCGGCAACCACGAGTTCAACTACGGCATCCCGGTGCTGCGCAAGTTCGAGGAGCAGTGCGACTTCCCGCTGCTCGGCGCCAACGCGCTGGACGCCAAGACGCTGAAGCCGGCCTTCCAGCCGTACGTCATCAAGCGGCTGCGCACCCCGCACGGGCGGGATGTGCGGGTCGCCGTCCTCGGTCTGACCAACCCCGGCATCGCCATCTGGGACAAGGCCAACGTCAGCGGCAGGATGGTCTTCCCGGGCCTTGAGGAGCAGGCCGCGAAGTGGGTGCCGAAGCTGCGGTCGATGGGCGCGGACGTGGTGATCGTGGCGGCCCACTCGGGGTCCTCCGGCACCTCCTCCTACGGTGACCAGCTGCCGTACATCGAGAACGCGGCGGCGCTGGTGGCCCAGCAGGTGCCGGGGATCGACGCGATCCTGGTCGGGCACGCGCACACCGAGATCCCCGAGTACCGCGTGGCGAACAAGGAGACCGGCAAGGAGGTCGTGCTCTCCGAGCCGCTGAAGTGGGGGCAGCGGCTGACCGTCTTCGACTTCGACCTGGTGTGGGAGAAGGGCCGCTGGACGGTGGCGAAGACGAGTGCGAAGGTCCTCAACTCCAACACCGCCGCCGAGGACCCGAAGATCGTCCGGCTGCTCTCCGACGAGCACCGGAAGGTCGTGGCCTACGTCAACCAGGTCATCGGCACGTCGAAGGCGGCGATGAGCACCGCCGAGGCGGCCTGGAAGGACGAGCCGATCATCGATCTGATCAACGCGGTCCAGGTGGACACGGTGAAGGCGGCGCTCGCGGGTGGCGCGTACGCGGCGCTGCCGGTGCTGTCGCAGGCGTCCTGCTTCTCGCGTACGGCCGTCATCCCGGCGGGCCGGGTCACCATCAAGGACGCGGCCGGGCTGTACCCGTTCGAGAACACGCTGGAGGCGCGGGTGCTGACGGGTGCGCAGCTCAGGGACTATCTGGAGTTCTCGGCGCGGTACTACGTGCAGACGCCGGCCGGGGCGCCGGTGGATCCGGCGAAGCTGACGAACGCGGAGAACACGCCGGACTACAACTACGACGCGGTGTCGGGTCTGGTGTACGACATCGACATCGCCAAGCCGGCCGGTGCCCGGATCGTGAACCTCTCCTTCCAGGGCAAGCCGCTGGATCCGGCGGCGCAGTTCGTGCTCGCCGTCAACAACTACCGTGCCAACGGCGGTGGCAACTTCCCGCATGTCGCGGGGGCGAAGCAGGTGTGGGCGAACTCCGAGGAGATCCGGAACACGATCATCGCGTGGGTGAAGGCGAAGGGGGTCGTGGACCCCGCCGCGTTCGCTTCCGCGGACTGGAAGCTGGTCCGCGACGGGGTCGCCGTCTTCTAGGCCGTCCTTCGGAGACGGGCCGTCCGCGCCCCCGCGGGGGCGCGGGCCGGCTCAGCCCTCCAGGGGGATCAGGCCCTGCGGGTCCCTGGGGGCCGGGCGGGGTACCTCGGGCCGGGTGAGACCGAACGTCGTGAACGCCGTGCGGGCGGGCAGCGGGTAGGGCTCCTTGCCCGTGAGGGTGTTCAGGATCGCCGCGCTGCGCCAGGCCGCCAGGCCCAGGTCGGGGGCGCCCACGCCGTGGGTGTGCCGCTGCGCGTTCTGGACGTAGACCGCTCCGGTGACCGAGGCGTCCAGGACGAGCCGGAAGTCCGCGTCGATGCGCGGGCGTTCGGAGGAGTCCAGGCGCATATAGGGGTCGAGCCCGGACAGTACGCGGGCCAGCGGGCGCTCCCGGTAGCCGGTGGCGAGGATCACCGCGTCGGTGGTCAGCCGGGAGCGCACGCCCTGCTGGGCGTGTTCCAGGTGCAGTTCGATCCGGGTGGTGGCGACCCGGCCGGCGGTGCGGACGTTGACCGCGGGGGTGAGGGTGGCGTCGGGCCAGCCGCCGTGCTGGGTGCGGCGGTAGAGCTCGTCGTGGATGGCGGCGATGGTGCCGGCGTCGATGCCCTTGTGGAGCTGCCACTGGCGGGGCACCAGTTCGTCGCGGACGGGCTCGGCCAGCGCGTGGAAGTAGCGGGTGTAGTCGGGCGTGAAGTGCTCCAGGCCCAGCTTCGAGTACTCCATCGGCGCGAAGGTCTCGGTGCGGGCGAGCCAGGTGAGGCCCTCGCGGCCGGGCGGGCGGCTGCGCAGCAGGTCGAGGAAGACCTCGGCGCCGGACTGGCCGGAGCCGACGACGGTGACGTGGTCGGCGGCGAGGAACCGCTCGCGGTGGTCGAGGTAGTCCGCCGAGTGGATGACCGGCACGGCGGGCGCGTCCGCGAGCGGCTTCAGGGGCTCCGGGACGTACGGCTCGGTGCCGACCCCCAGGACCAGGTTGCGGGCGAAGGCGCGGCCCAGCGCCTCGGCCTGGCCGTGGGCGTCGAGCTGGGTGTAGTCGACCTCGAACACGTCCCGTTCGGCGTTCCAGCGCACTGCGTCCACCTGGTGCCCGAAGTGCAGACCTGGCAGGTTCTCGCTGACCCAGCGGCAGTACGCGTCGTACTCGGTGCGCTGGATGTGGAAGCGCTCGGCGAAGTAGAACGGGAAGAGCCGTTCGCGGTGGCGCAGGTAGTTGAGGAACGACCAGGGGCTGGCCGGGTCGGCGAGGGTCACCAGGTCGGCCAGGAAGGGGACTTGGAGGGTAGTGCCCTCGATGAGCAGGCCGGGGTGCCAGTGGAAGGCCCGGCGCTGTTCGTAGAAGGCGGTGGAGAGGCCGCCGGGCACCCCGTCGGCGAGGGCGGCGAGCGAGAGGTTGAAGGGGCCCACTCCGATGCCCACCAGGTCGTGCGGACGGTCGATGTCTTGGGCGGGTTCCGGTGCGGTCATCGCGGGGTGCTGCCTTCCACGGTCTTGAGGAGCTGGGCCAGGTCGCCGGTGGTGGTGTGGGGGTTGAGCAGGGTGGCCTTGAGCCACAGGCGCCCGTCGGCGCGGGCCCGGCCGAGCACGGCCCGGCCCTCGGTGAGCAGGGTGCGGCGGATCGCGGCGACCTCGCCGTCGGTGGCGCCGGCCGGGCGGAACAGGACGGTGGAGATCACCGGGCGTTCGTACAGGTCGAGTCGGGGGTGTCGTTCGACGAGGTCCGCGAGGGTCTGCGCGAGCCCGGCCGTGCGGTCGACGAGGGCGGCGAGTCCGGTGCGGCCGAGGGCGCGGAGGGTGACGGCGATCTTCAGTACGTCGGGTCTGCGGGTGGTCCGCAGGGAGCGTCCGAGGAGGTCGGGCAGGCCGGCTTCGGTGTCGTCCTCGGCGTTGAGGTAGTCGGCGGTGTGCGCGAGCGGGGCGAGGCGGGCGGGGTCGGGGACCGCGAGGAGCCCGGCGGCGACCGGTTGCCAGCCGAGTTTGTGCAGGTCGAGGGTGACGGAGTGGGCGTGTTCCAGGCCGTGCAGCTTGCCGCGGTGGGTGTCGCTGAAGATCAGCGGTCCGCCGTACGCGGCGTCGACGTGCAGTTCGGCGCCGTGCCGGGCGCACAGGGCGGCGATCTCGGGGAGCGGGTCGACGGCTCCGGTGTCGGTGGTGCCCGCGGTGGCGGTGACGAGCAGGGGCGGGTGCAGGGCGGTGAGGGCCTCGTCGAGGGCGGCGGGGTCGAGGG
>NZ_JBJHPC010000961.1:0-1569 GCF_045257485.1 Streptomyces sp. YS-3
ACCTTCCCCTCCCCCGCGCCCGTCACCCCGTCGTTCGCGCTGCCGCCCGCCGCCAGCCGGGTCAACCCCACCGACACTCCGTAACGAACCGATAACTCCATGTCCACATCATGGGAAAGGCATGGCGCCGGCCTGACCGCTTCACATACAACTCGGCCATGTTCTGGGTTCTCTTCCTGGTCGCCGCGTGCCTCGCGTCCGCCGTCTCGTGCGCGCGGCTCTGCCTCGCCGCGTCCGCCGCGGCCGACCAGGGCCCGGTCACCCGGGACCCGGAGCTCGGCCTCTCGCTCTACGAGGCCGCCTTCCTCGCGGGCGGCCCGTTCCGGGTCACCGATCTGACTCTGGTCACCATGCACCGCGCCCGCCGGCTGCTGCTCGCGCACACCGGCTGGGCCACGGTCGTCGACCCGGAGGGCCGCGACGACCTGGAGCGGTCGGTGATAGGGGCTATCGGGCCGGGCGGACAGGCCCGGATAGCGGCGATCCGCTCGGCCACGGCCGCCGCCGACGCCGTGCACGCCCTCGCCGACCGGCTGGCCGCCGCCGGGCTCGCCGTCCCCGATGCCGCCAGGACGGGCGTCACGGCCTCCGTACGGGCCGTACGCGGCGCGGCGGCGCTCACCCTCACCCTCGGCGCGATCGCCCTCCTGATGCCCGGTCAGGACCGCGCGACGCAGGCGGAGATCGCCGCCTGGTTCTCCCTGCCGACCGTGCTCACCCTCGGCTGCCTCTTCATCGCCCGCTTCGAGGTCCATCCGCACACCCGCTGGGCCTCCCCCGACGGCCAGCGGCTGCTGGGCCGGATCGACCCGGCCGGTGACCCGCTCACCGCCGTCGCGGTACGGGGCGTGAGCGCGGTCGGCGACCCGGAGCTGCGGACCGCCCTGCGCGCCGGCCGGACGCTCTGAGCGGCAACCGGCGACCCGCCCGGCCGACGGCCCGGCGCGGACCCGACAGGTGCCCTGACGGGCGACTTTGACCCCGGCGCACCGCCCGCCGGTGCTTTACTTCGTCAATTACTCCGCTAATCATCCCTTTTGTACCGGACACCTGCCGTGCCGGACAGACCCGCAAAGGGATGTAGATGAGAGCAGCAGCACTGTACGGAACGCTCGGTTCCCTCGTTCTTTCCACCCTGGCCGTCTCCCCGGCCGGCGGTATGGATCCGCTCACCGCCGAGGCGCACGGCACGGCCGTCGCCGCCCGGCGCGCGGCGGCGGCCGGGATCGCCTTCGGCCGCTGCCCCAAGGCGGAGATGCTCCCCGACACCATCCAGTGCGGCACGGTCCGGGTCCCCCTCGACTACGCCAAGCCGAGGGGACGGCAGATCACCCTCACCGTCAGCCGGGTGCGGGCCACCGGCAAACGGGCGGAGCGGCAGGGCGCGCTGGTCTACAACCCCGGCGGCCCCGGCGCCTCCAGCATGTACTTCCCGATCGTCGCGAGCCTGCCCGAGTGGAAGCGGATCGCGGGGGCCTACGACCTGGTGGGCTACGCCCCGCGCGGGGTCGCCCGCTCCGCGCCGCTGTCCTGCCAGGACCCGAAGGACTTCGCCAAGGCGCCCACCCC
>NZ_JBJHPC010000962.1:0-1565 GCF_045257485.1 Streptomyces sp. YS-3
CCCCCATGCCGCCCACCCTCGCCTCCCTCGTCCAGCACTCGGCGCTCAAGCTCACCGTGCGCGCGGGCGAGGACCGGCTGGACACACCGGTGCGCTGGGCGCACGTCAGCGAGCTCGCCGACCCCGTCCCGTACATGGAGGGCGGCGAGCTCCTCCTCATCACCGCGATGACGCTGGACGCCGAGGACCCGCAGACCATGCGCCGCTATGTGCGCAGACTCGCGGGCGCCGGGGTCGTCGGCCTCGGCTTCGCGGTGGGCGTCACCTACGAGAGCGTGCCGGACGCGCTGCTCGAAGCGGCCCGGGCGGAGGACTTCCCCCTGCTGGAGGTGCCGCGCCGCACCCCGTTCCTGGCGATCTCCAAGGCGGTCTCGGCGGCGATCGCGGCCGACCAGTACCGGGCGGTGACCGCGGGCTTCGAGGCCCAGCGCGAACTGACCCGGGCGGCCCTGGCCGGCCCCGGCGAACTGCTGGCCCGGCTCGCGGCGCACGTCGACGGGTGGGCCGCGCTCTACGACACCTCGGGCGCGGTGGTGGCGGTGCAGCCCGAGTGGGCGGGGCGGCGGGCGGCCCGGCTCACCGCGGACGTGGCCCGGCTGCGCGACCGGGCCGCGCCCGCCAGCGCGGTGGTCGGCGGCTCGGACGACCGCGTCGAACTCCAGTCGCTGGGTACGGGACGCCGGGTGCGCGGGGCGCTGGCGGTCGGCACGGGGGCGCCGCTGGGGACCGCGGAGCGGTACGCCGTGCACTCGGCGGTCGCGCTGCTGACCCTCACCACGGAACGGACGCGGGCCCTTCAGCTGGCCGAGCAGCGCCTGGGCGCGGCGGTGCTGCGGATGCTGCTGTCCGGGCAGCAGGACCACGCGCGGGCGGTGGCGGGCGACCTGTACGGCGGGCTCCTCGACGCACCCTTCCGCCTGGTCATCGCGGAGCGGGCGGGGGAGTCGGCCGACCTCGGGGCGCTCACCGAGGCGATGGAGTCGGCGGCGGCGCGCGCCGGGGAGGCCGTCCTGGTGGTCCCCGAGGGCGACCGCCTGGTCGTCCTCGCGGCCGACGGCGGCGACGCGGTGGCCGCGTGCGTCTCCTTCACCCCCGAGGAGGGCGCCGAACTGGTCACCGGCCTGTCCGCGCCCGCCGGGCCGATAGCGGCGGCGTCCGCGTACAAGCAGGCCGAGCAGGCCCTGTCGGTGGCCCGGCGCCGGGGCCGCCCGCTGGTCGAGCACGAGGAGATGGTGGCGGGGTCACTGGTGCCGCTGCTGGCGGACGACGCGGTACGGGCGTTCGCGGACGGGATGCTGCGCGCGCTGTACGAGCACGACGCGACCGGCCGCGGCGATCTGGTGGCCTCCCTGCGCGCCTGGCTGTCCCGGCACGGCCAGTGGGACGCGGCGGCGGCGGACCTCGGCGTCCACCGGCATACGCTGCGCTACCGGATGCGGCGGGTGGAGGAGATCCTGGGGCGGTCGCTGGACGACCCGGATGTGCGGATGGAGCTGTGGCTGGCGCTGAAGACGACGACGCCCGCAAATGAGTGAGTGTCCCCCACCCCGCCCGTTCCCTTAACC
>NZ_JBJHPC010000963.1:0-1557 GCF_045257485.1 Streptomyces sp. YS-3
CCGCCCCACGCCCCCGGCCGGCGGTGTGCCGACCCGATGACGGGACCCACGGTCCGCCGGGCGCTGCGCCACCTCGGCCCCGCGCGGCACCGGACCCCTCGGGCAGGCCCACGGCCGCCCGCACGGGCGCGGAGGACGCCTGCGGCAACCGGCCAGGGAGACGAGAAACGACAGGTAGCACGGCGCCAGGTGTATCGTGCGGAACGCCGCGTATGCGAACTACGCCCCTTATATAACTACTTGCCCCGGTGAGGGCGGGAAAGGGGGACGGAATAAAGAGCGAGCCTGACCGTGCCGGTCGCGCGGGCGACGACACGGCACGGGTGCCGCATGGAGGCGGACCGGCCCGGCGTGGACTGGTCGGCGGACTGGCCGCCCTCGGTACGGCCACTGCCCTGGCCGCCTGTCTGCGCTCCCGTACCCCCGCGCCCACCTCGTCGTCCGGCCCCGGCCGTCAGCCAGGTGTGACGGACCGACAGCCGCCCCGGGCGCTGCTGCTGTCGTACGACCTGAGCCACCGTACCCACGGCCCGGCGGGCCGGGAGGCCGTGCTCCGGATGTTCGCCGCCTGGACGCCCGTACTCACCGCACGCGACGGCCCGACCGTGACGGTCGGACTGGGGCCCGCCCTCTTCCCCCGCCTCGGGGTGCGGGCGCCGGAGGCGCTCCGCGACCTCCCCGCCTTCGCGGGTGACCGGCTGCGCCCCGAGGCCGGGGGCGGCCAGGTGTTCCTGCAGATCTGCGCGGCCACCCCCACTGCCTGCACCGACCTGGCGCGGCGGCTGGAGCAGACCGTGCCGGGCGTACTGCGTCCGCGCTGGCGCCAGGCGGGCTTCCTGCCCGCCGCGCCACCCGGGGAGACCCCGCGCAATCTGCTGGGCTTCAAGGACGGCACCGCCAATCCGACCCCGAAGCAGGCCGAACGGTGGGTGTGGCTCGGGCCCGGCCCGCACCACAACGCCACCTATCTGGTGGTGCGCCGGATCCGTCTCGCGACGGCCGAGTTCGGCTCGCTGCCCGTCGAACGCCAGGAGCGCGTCATGGGCCGCCGCAAACCACACGGCGGCCCCCTCCAGGGCGGCCCCGAACACGCCGAGCCCGACCTCCTCGCCAAGACTCCGCAGGGCGGTTACCTGCTCCCCGCCGACGCCCACGTCCGGGTCGCCCAGCCCCGGTTCGACGGCGGCGCCCGGATACTGCGCCGCGGCTACTCCTACGACAACACCCCCGACGACCAGGGCCTGCTGTTCCTCGCGTACATGAGGGACCCCGGCCTCTTCACCCGCGTCCAGCGCCGTCTCGCGGGCCATGACGCGCTGGGCCCGTTCATCGAGCACTACGGCTCCGCGGTGTTCTTCGTCCCTCCGGCGGCGGGACCGGAAGGGGCGTTGGGGAGCGGTGTGCTGTAGGCGGGCGGGGGCGCGCGTGCCGTCTTTCCCCGCCCGGCCGGGTCAGGCGGGAAGTGCCTCGACCGTGGGCACCACCGTGCCGAACAGGTCCGTGATCGTGGTCAGGGCCGCCGTCCGCAGGGTGGCGGCCCTGACCACGATCACGGAC
>NZ_JBJHPC010000964.1:0-1544 GCF_045257485.1 Streptomyces sp. YS-3
CGCCACGTCCGACGCGGTGATGTGGTCGGCGCTGGAGGTCACGGCCGCCCCCGCCACCGCCCCGTACACCCGTGCCCGCCGCGCCCGCGCGAAGGAGGCCCGCTCCAGGACCAGGATGCCCGCGCCCTCGCCCATCACGAAGCCGCTGCGGTCCGCGTCGAACGGCCGGGACACCGCCTCGGGGTCGTGCTCCTGCGGCGACAGCGCCTTCATCTGCGCGAACGCGGCGAGCGTGAACGGGTGCAGACACGCCTCCGTGCCACCGGCGACCACCACGTCGGCCCGGCCCGCGCGGATGAGGTCGAGGCCCATCGCGATGGCCTCGGCCCCGGACGCGCAGGCGCTCACCGGCGTGCGCGCCCCGCCCCGCGCCTTCAGGTCCATGGAGACCCAGGCCGCGGGCCCGTTGGGCATCAGCATCGGCACGGCGTACGGCGAGAGTCTGCGCGCGCCGCTCTTCTCGTACGTGTCGTCCTGGCCCAGCGTGGTCAGTACACCGCCGGTGCCGGTGCCGATCACCACCGCCAGCCGCTCGGACTCCACCTCGGGGGTGCCCGCGTCCTGCCATGCCTCGCGGGAGCTGATCAGCGCCAGTTGTTCGCATCGATCAAGGCGCCGCGCCTCCACCCGGGGGAGCAGGGAGGCCGGGTCGACGGGCAGCCCGGCCGCCACCCGGACCGGCAGGTCCGCCGCCCACTCCTCGGTGAGCAGGGAGACCCCGGACTTGCCGGCGAGCAGACCGGCCCAGGTGGACACGGCATCCGTGCCGAGCGGGGTGATCGCTCCCAGCCCGGTCACCACTACATCTTCATGATCGTTCATGCCCTCGACCCTGCCAGCCGGGAGGGGCCGGGACGAGGGTCCGAACGGATCGATTTGTCCGGCAGTGATTGTGGGGTGTCAACAACACCCCATCTCGGACTCCCCGCGTCAGAGCGCCTCGGCCGACGGCTTCACCATCCCGCGCACCGTCCGGGCCTTCACAAAGGCCCCCAGCGCCGTCATCTCCCACTCCCCGGAGAACTGCTTGATCAGCTTGGCCATCATCACGCCCGTCTGCGGCTCGGCGGTGGTCAGGTCGAAGCGGACCAGTTCCTCGCCCGTCGCCCCGTCGATCAGCCGGCAGTACGCCTTGGCGACCTCGGTGAACTTCTGGCCCGAGAACGAGTTCACCGTGAAGACCAGGCCCGTCGCGTCGGCCGGGATGCGCCCGAGGTCGACGACGATCACCTCGTCGTCGCCCGCGCCCTCGCCGGTGAGGTTGTCACCGGAGTGCTTGACCGCGCCGCCCAGGATGGAGAGCTTGCCGAAGTAGCAGCTGTCCAGGTGGTTGCGCTGCGGGCCGTACGCGATCACCGAGGCGTCCAGGTCGATGCTCTTGCCCCGGAACGCGGGCTCCCAGCCGAGGCCCATCTTGACCTGGGAGAGCAGCGGACGGCCGCCCTTGACGAGCGAGACCGTCTGGTTCTTCTGGAGGCTGACCCGGCCCTTGTCCAGGTTGACCTTCCCGCTGGACGCGGCGGCGGGCGCGGCCGGGGCGGGGG
>NZ_JBJHPC010000965.1:0-1541 GCF_045257485.1 Streptomyces sp. YS-3
GGGGGACTGGATCATCACGACTCCGTGGAGAGAGGGGCGGTGGCGGCGAGGGCGTCGGCCTGGTCGGCGAGTACGGGGTTGCGGAAGAGCACCTTCAGCGGCGGGCGGGCGCCCAGGTGCGGCTCCAGCCAGGCCGCCAGCTCGGCGGCCAGCAGCGAGTGGCCCCCGATGTGGAAGAAGTGGGAGCCCGTGTCGAAGCGGTTGTGGCCCAGGACCTCGCGCCAGCCGTTCACCAGCAGGGCCGTCATCGTGTCGTCCGGCACGGCGACGGTCTCCGCGTCCCCGGCGGAGCTCCCGGCTCCGGGCGCGGCCGGGGCCGCCGGGTCGAGCGCGACCGCGCGGCGGGTGAGGACCGTGCGGTCCGGCTTGCCGCCCGCGAGGGTCGGCATCGTCTCCAGGCGGGCCCACCGGGCGGGCACCAGGGCCCCGGGCAGCCGCCCGCTCAACTCGGTGTGCAGCGCCTTCTCGTCCACGTCGGAGAGGCCGGCGCCGTCCTCGAAGAAGCCGACGAGCCGGGGCGCGGCGGGGCTCTCCGCGTCCAGGACGACGGCGCAGGACCGCCCGCCGAGCGCGGCGGAGGCCGCCGCCTCGATCTCCTCCAGCTCGATGCGGTACCCGCGCAGCTTGACCTGGTTGTCGCGACGGCCGAGGAAGTACAGCAGACCGTCCAGGCCGCGGTACCCGAGGTCACCCGTGAGGTAGACCCGCTCCCCGCCGAGCGCGTCCACGGTGCGGAACCGGGCGGCCGTCACCTCCGCGTTGCCGGGGTAGCCCTCGGCCAGGCCGGGCCCGGCGATGGCCAGTTCACCGACGGCGCCGTCGGGCAGCGGGCGGTGGTGGGCGTCCAGGACGTGGACGCGCTCGCCGGGCAGTTCGGTGCCGAGCGGGATCTCGGCGCCCTCGGCCAGGGCCTCGCGCGCGACCTCGTGGACGGTGGAGGTGATGGCCGCCTCGGTGACGCCGTACGCGTTGAGGACGGTGGCGTCGGTGTCGGCCAGGATGCCGCGCAGGGTCTCGGCGGGCAGGCGCTCGCCGCCCAGGACCAGCAGCCGGGGCGTCCAGCTCTCCTCGCGCAGTGCGGGGCGCAACTCCTCGCGGGTGGCCAGGAAGTAGCTGGTGGGAAGGTTGGCGACGGTGACCCGGGCGGCGGCGAGGAGCTCGGTGAGCTCGGTTCCGGTGGGCACCTCGTGCTCGGGGATCACCAGGCAGGCGCCCGCGTGGAGGGTGGGCAGCACCTCCTCCAGCGCCACGTCGAAGGAGGGCTGCGCGAACATCAGGACGCGGTCGGCGCTGGTCAGGGCGAACCGGTCGGCGGTCGCGGTCAGATGGTGCTCCAGGGCCGTGCGGCCGACGGCGACCGGCTTGGGCGTTCCGGTGGAGCCGGAGGTGTGGATGACGTAGGTGGCACCGGGCAGGACGTCGGCCGCGTGGGCGCGGGGCAGCACGGGCGCGTCGATCCGGGCCGTGGGCAGGCCGTCGGGCAGGTCGGGGCCGCCCTCGGCGGTCAGCACGAGCGCCGGGGCGAGCCGCTGGAGCAGCAG
>NZ_JBJHPC010000966.1:0-1535 GCF_045257485.1 Streptomyces sp. YS-3
GTCCCCCGTCGCCCTCCCCCTCCCCAGCCCGGGCGGGCGCCGACGCAGATGACGCCGCGCTCGCCGAACTCGGGTACAAGCCGGGCCTCAAGCGCACCCTCGGCAACTTCCACACCTTCGCCGCCGGGATCAGCTACATCTCGATCCTGACCGGCACGTTCCAGATGTTCTACTTCGGCGTCAGCCTCGGCGGCCCGGCCTACTGGTGGTCGTGGCCGCTGGTCTTCGTCGGCCAGCTGATGGTCGCGCTCTGCTTCTGCGAGCTGGCCGCCCGCTACCCGGTGGCCGGATCGGTCTACAACTGGGCCAAGAACCTGGGCGGTCCGCACGTCGGCTGGCTGGCCGGCTGGATGATGACGCTGGCGAGCATGGTGTCGCTGGCCGCCGTCGCCCTGGCCCTCCAGCTGACCCTTCCTCAGATCTCCTCGTGGTTCCAGTTCGTCGGCGACGGCAGCGGGAAGTACGACGCGGCGGCCAACGCCGTGGTGCTCGCCTGCGGGCTGGTCCTCTTCACCACCCTGGTCAACGCCTTCGGCGTCAAGCTGATGGCCCGGATCAACACCGCCGGCGTCTTCATCGAGCTGGTCGCGGCCGTGATCCTGGTGATCCTGCTGGCCGCGCACATCACCCGCGGCCCCAGCGCCATCGTGGAGACCCACGGCATCGGCGCCGGCCAGAACCTGGGCTACTTCGGCGCCTTCCTCACCGCGTCGCTCGCCTCCGCGTACGTCATGTACGGCTTCGACACCGCGTCCTCGCTCGGCGAGGAGGCGGTCGACCCCAGCCGCAACGCGCCGCGCGCGATCCTGCGGGCGCTGATCGCCTCGTTCGTGATCGGCGGTCTCATCCTGCTCTGCGCGCTGCTGGCGACGCCCGACCTGAGCGCGCCCGAACTCTCCGTGGACGGACTCCAGTACGTCGTCCTGAGCACGCTGGGCCACACCATGGGCCAGGCCCTGCTGTGGTGTGTGGTGATCGCGGTCGTCGTCTGCGAGCTCGCCGTGCACACCGCGGGCATCCGGCTGATGTTCGCGATGGCCCGGGACAACAACCTGCCCGGCGGCAGCCGGCTCGCCCGGATCAGCCCGCGCTTCCAGACGCCGATCGCCCCCGCCGTGGTCTGCGGGCTCGTCGCCATCGGCATCCTGCTGGTCAACATCAAGCAGCCGCAGATCTTCTCGGTCGTCACCAGCATCGCGATCATCATGATCTACGTGGCGTATCTGCTGGTCACGATGCCCATGCTGGTCCGCAGGCTGCGCGGCACCTGGCAGCCCGCCCCCGGGCGCTTCTCGCTCGGCCGCTTCGGCCTGCCCGTCAACATCCTCGCGGTGCTGTGGGGCGCGGGCATGACGGTCAACCTGCTGTGGCCGCGCGCCGCCGTCTACAACGCGGCGGCCCCGTACCACTGGTACCTGCGCTGGGGCGGAGTGCTGTTCGTCGGCGCCGTCACCGTCGGCGGGTTCGCCTACTACTGGTTCGTCCAGCGCCACCGCACCGGCGTCCTGGCCGACCACGCCGCCGAGAAGCAGGAC
>NZ_JBJHPC010000967.1:0-1530 GCF_045257485.1 Streptomyces sp. YS-3
CCCCCGCCCCAGCCGCCCGGCCACCCCGTCTGCGCCCCCGGCAGCGACGCCCCGGTCCGGGCGATACCGGCGATCCACTCCGTCGGCCAGCCCGCACACCGTGCCAGCAGCTCGGCCGCCGGCATGGCGACCGGTGCCACGGCGAGGGCCGCGAACCCCAGCACCGTCGCCGGGGCCACCGCCAGCTCCGCCAGCAGGTTGCACGGGACGGCCACCAGACTCACCCGCGCCGCGAACACCGCCACCACGGGCGCGCACACCGCCTGCGCCGCACCCGCCGCCGCCAGCACCTCCGCGAGCCTGCCCGGCACCCCGCGCCGCCGCAGCGCCTCACTCCACCCCGGGGCGATCGTGAGGAGCGCCCCCGTGGCCAGGACGGAGAGCAGGAACCCGTAACTCCCCGCCAGCTCCGGGGCGTACAGCACCAGGACCAGTACGGCGGCGGCCAGCGCCGGGATCAGCGATCTGCGGCGGCCCGTCGCGATGGCGAGCAAGGTGACGAGCCCGCAGGCCGCCGCGCGCAGCACACTCGGCTCCGGTCGGCACACCACCACGAACGCCACGGTGACCGCCGTGCCGAGCAGCGCCGTCGCCCGCAGCGAGATACCGAGCCGCGGGGCGAGGCCGCCTCGCTCGGCCAGCGAGGCACGGCTCGGCGGTCCGATCAGCAGCACCAGGACGATCACCAGGTTGCTGCCAGACACCGCCATCAGATGCGTGAGGTCGGTCGCCTCGAAGGCATCCCGCAGCTCGGGCGTGACCCGGGAGGTGTCCCCGATGACGAGCCCCGGAAGCAGCGCCCGGGCGTCCGGGCCCAGTCCACCGGCCGCCTTCCGCAACCCGTCCCGCAGCCCGGCCGCCGTACGCTGCGACACGGTCGGCTCCCCCACGACCCGCGGACCCGTCCGCTCGGGCACCCGCACCAGGGCCGCTGTACCCCGGTCGCCCGGTCTCGGTGGCGCGAGCCGGGTGGAGACGCGTACCCGCGTCGAGGGCAGCAGCCGCTGCCACGTCTCCGGCGCGATCACCAGCACCGGTGTCCGCACGTGTGCGACGCCGCCGTCCGGCCCGGTGACCCGGGTGACCACGGCCTGGATCACCACGGACCGCCCGCCCCAGGCCGCCCGCGCCCGCACCGGCTTGGGGTCGGACGTCAGGGTCAACTCGACGGTGGCACGGACGAATTGCCGGGCAAGTTTCGGGACCGGTCCCCGGCGCGCCTCGGCCATGTGCAGCGCGCTCGCGGTGGCCCCGGCCGCCGCGCACAGAAGTACGGCGGCGACAGCGACCCGGTTCGCCCACCAGGGCCCGGCTCTGGCTCCAGCAGCGGCTGCGGCTCCGGCTCCGGCTCCGGCTCCGGCTCCGATGGCGCGATCGGCAGGGGATGCACGGTCGCGGACCGAGTTCCCACGTCCGGAGAGCGCATCGCCGCTTCCGGCACGGGCGACACGGTCACGGGCAACGCGGTCACGAGCCCAGGACCCGGACCCAGCCCCGGACCCAGCCCCGGCCCAGGACCCGGTCCCGGAC
>NZ_JBJHPC010000968.1:0-1530 GCF_045257485.1 Streptomyces sp. YS-3
AGGACAGCTCGTCGACGTACCGGTTCCAGTCGACCCACTTGGACTGGCGCACGGAGACCCCGTTGACGGAGTCGTCGATGGTGAAGTTGTTCTCCTTCAGGGCGCTGTAATTGGCCGTGTTGGTGATGAAGCCGTGCACGTCGGCGGGCGTGGCCGGATCGGCGACCGGGCGCGCTCCCGTACGTAGGACGCGGTGATGGGCGGCGAGGACCCGGTCCTCGCCGCCCATCACCCTTGGGCGGGGGCTACAGCGCCGGGTAGGCGTTCTTCATGAGCTCCTGGAACTGGGCGGAGAACCAGCGTCCCGACAGCGGGGCGTCGGGCAGTGCGCCCGAGAGGTGATTGCCGTTACGGGGGTTGCCCGTGTACGTCGGGTCGCACATCCGGTCGAAGCCCTTGCCCTCGTTGTTCGGGATCGCGCTGCTGGAGCCGTCGGACTCACCCGGCGGCTTCATCCACACATACGCGTCGATCCCGGCGGCCGGGGCGGCCTGCGGGCGCTCGCCCAGACCCGCCCCCGCCTGGTTGCACCAGTTGCCGATGTGGATGCGCCGGTCGTAACGGCCGCCCTCCACATAGGTGTCCACCGTGGTCTTGGCGCCCGGCCCGGCGGGCCTGGCGGTGCCGCCCCAGCCGTTGCGCGAGGTGTCGATCAGCATGCCGATCCCGGGGTCGAAGCCGACCGAGACCAGCTTGGCGCGGAACGCCTGCGCGAAGGACAGCTCGTCGACGTACCGGTTCCAGTCGACCCACTTGGACTGGCGCACGGAGACCCCGTTGACGGAGTCGTCGATGGTGAAGTTGTTCTCCTTCAGGGCGCTGTAATTGGCCGTGTTGGTGATGAAGCCGTGCACGTCGGCGGGCGTGGCGCCCTCGGCCGTCGCGGCCTTCTTGAACATGTCCGCGGAGGGCCCGAAGTTGTCGTCCCAGCCGAGCCAGCCGTGGTGGCCCGCGTCCACGTAGTTGTACACGTTGGGCACGGCACCGAGCTTGTGCAGCGCGTAGCCGACGCCCTTGACGTAGTTGCCGTTGGCCAGCATGGTGTCGCACTGCGGGGTGGCCGTGGCGCGGCTGCCGGTGTTGGTGACGAGGTTGGGCAGCGAGTCGATCTCGACCGCGGTGACGATCCGCAGACCGGCGTACTTGCTGTCCGCGAGGATCGCGGCGATCGGGTCGATGAACTGCGTCTTGTACTTGTCGATCTCGGTGGGGCCGAGTTCACCGTTGGAGGCGAGCGCGGAGCAGTCGCGGCCCGGCAGGTCGTACACGACCAGCTGGACCACCATCTCGCCGCTGCCCTTCTGCTTCAGGGCCTCGTCCAGGTGGGCGCGCAGCCCCATCTTCCCGTCGGCTCCGGCGATCGCGGCGATGCGGTCGAGCCAGATCCCGGTGGGCTGGTTGGAGACCCGGGTGCCGCCGGGTTCGGCGGCTGCGTTCGCGGACCACTCCGGGTTCACGTACACCTTGGCCCCCGCGTACGGGTTGTCCACGCGGTTGCCGGCCGGGGGAGTGGTGGGTGGAGTGGTGGGC
>NZ_JBJHPC010000969.1:0-1516 GCF_045257485.1 Streptomyces sp. YS-3
CCCGTGGGGACGAAGGCGGCCAGGGGACACCCGGCCTGTGGGCAGGTCAGGACGTGTCAGGTCAGACGGCCATCCCGTACACGATGGTGAACAGCGTGCCGAGCGAGCCGATGATGAAGACTCCGGTCAGTCCGGCCACGATCAGGCCCTTGCCCTGCTCCGCGCTGAACGTGTCGCGCAGCGCGGTCGCGCCGATCCTCTGTTTGGCCGCGCCCCAGACGGCGATGCCGAGGCACAGGAGGATGGCCACGGCCATCACGACTTCGACCATCACCCGGGCCTCGTTGCCCAGGCTTCCGAACGGCCCCCAGTTGGGCGCGATCCCGCCGATGATCGTGGTGATGTCGCCCTTTTCTGCTGCCAGGTACACGTAACTCACCGCCCCTGTCGGGTAGTTCGATGCCCCTGCCCCATGGCATGGGTCAGGCTCTATCTTCGCTGATGAAACCGCCCGGGTATGTCGACTTGGCGGCTCTCTTTTCCCGAAACCGCACAGCTGTGCCGGTCGCACCGCCCTGACCTGCGGTGGACCGGTTCTGCATGGATTCGCGTATGGTCACTCTGTGTATCACGCACAGTGACTCCGGGCAATGACTGTCGTTGGTGCACTCTGGGCCCGCTGGCTCGAGCGGAACTCGCGCCGGCGCGTCCGGCCCCCTCCCAGGGTGCTCGCGGGCGCGCCCCCGCGAACTCCTCGCCGGCTCACTTCACAGACTCTTCTCAGAAAAGTTCCAGGGCTGTTCTCAGGTCGGAGGGGCACTGTCCGGCACATGAGACACGTCTCCCAGCTGCGTGCGCTGTCGGCGGTGGCCGTGCTCCTGGTGATCCCCGGGTACGGGGACCGGGACCCCGGGCCGGGCGGCCGGACCGTCGAGGCGCCGGCCACGGCCGCCTACGCGCGCGTGGGCGCGCTGTTCGAGGGCGGACTGGACGGCGACCACTTCTGCACGGCGTCCGTGGTGCACAGCGCGGACCGGAACCTCATCGTCACGGCGGCGCACTGCCTGGACGACCAGGACGACGCGGTCTTCGTGCCGGGCTACCGGGACGGCCGGGCGCCGTACGGCACCTGGCCGGTCAAGGAGACCTACACCGACGACGCCTGGCAGGAGGACGGCAGCGAGGACGACGACGTGGCCTTCGCGGTCCTGGGCCCCGGCTCGGCGACGGGGGCGCGGGTGGAGGACGCGGTGGGCGCGGCGCGGCTGGCGACGACGACGGCCCCCGCCGACGCCACGGTGACGGTCACCGGCTACCCGAGCGATTCGGACGCTCCCCTGACCTGCACGAACCAAACGACGCGCTACGGCGACACGCAGCAGCGCATCGAGTGCCCCGGCTACTCCGGCGGCACCAGCGGCAGCCCGTGGGAGGCGGTGGACGGGTCGGTGGTGGGGGTCATAGGCGGCTACGAGGAGGGCGGCGACGACCCGGACGTCTCGTACAGCATCGTGTTCGGGCAGACGACGGCGGCGCTGTACCGGCTGGTTGAGGGGGAGGGGTGCTGAGGGGCCGG
>NZ_JBJHPC010000970.1:0-1831 GCF_045257485.1 Streptomyces sp. YS-3
CCACTCCACCCCGAGGCGCACCGACACCCCCAGCGGCACACCCCCATAAACGACCATGGCGCGATCCATGCCCCCCTCGGCAGGGCTTCTTGACCGTGCGCTCCCGCCCCGGTAGGGCGGAGCGCGCGGCGGGGCCGCCCCGGTCCGCCGAGTGACCGGATTTCGCCGGGAGAACTACTGTCCGGAAGCGCCGTTTCCTGGTGGAGTTCCCACTCCTTCGATAGGCATCGTGTCCCGCGCAGAACGCGGCAGCACAGCAAGAGCCACGAGCAGGAGGAGATCCATGCACAGCCTCGCGTCACCGGACCGGGAGATCGGGTACGAGGGCCGGAGCGTGGTGTACGAGACGTGCTGGCCGGACGGTCCGCAGGGCGAGGGCGGACTGCTCTTCAGCAGTCTGGCCACCGCGCAACGGCAGGCGGAGCACGCCTATCTGCGTGCGGCGGCCGACCATCCTGGCGGCGCCCCGCCCCTCGCTCCGCGCGCCGGCACCGCACGCCTGTCGTGGTTACGGCAGGACGCGCACGAGGCACGGGCATACGAGACCTGGAGTCTGCTCGACGGGGGTGAGCGGACTCCGGTCTCCATCAGCGCACGCCCCGTCCACCACGGCACGGTGGCGCCCGCGACCCTGACGACCTGGCGGACGTTCTCACCGCTGCCCGCCCCGCCCCGCCACACCCGGGGCAGGCCGGCGGCCCACTGCCGCGAGAGTCCGGTGCACCGTGCCACCACTCCCCCGGCCACCGCGCCCCGCGCACCGATGGCCGGACCGTACCGCTCCCCCGGCCCGGCGGTGTCCTCGGTCGAGGAACTGCTGGCCCGCTTCCGCGAACACCCGGACCTCTCCGAGTCGATGTACGCGCTCTGCGGGTTCGACATGTCCTGCCGCGACCACGGGGAAACGCTGACCGTGTCCTCGGGCGTGCCGGTGGAGGGCTTCGCCGGGGACGACGTCGGCGGCACCTACTTCCTGTGCGGCGACCCCGGCCAGCAGCGCGCCGTGGTGTACGCAAGCCCCGAGGGCGAGGGCGGTCTGATCGCGGACAGCCTCACCGACGCGCTGCGCGTCATCATCGGGCTGCCGGGCTGGCAGGACTGCCTGCGGTTCTCGGGGGGCGGCAGCCTGACGGCCATGCGGGCGGCGGCGGCGTATCTGGAGAACGACCTGCGCCGGGTCGAGCCGCATCTCACCGCGCGCCGCGCCCGGCTGGCGGACGCCCTCTCCCTCGACCTGCCGCCCGTCCACCTGCTGCTGGCCCGGCTGCGGGACGCGGTCGAGCGGACCTCGCCCTCGTACGTCCTGAAGACCGCCCGGGGCGCCCTGTGCACTTCGCTGTTCGGCACGCTCACACCCGCCGACAATCCCGGCTGGAGCGGCCCGTAACGGGCTGCGGTTATCACGGCGTGATAGGTCGGCCGCCGCCCGCGCGGCTCACCGGGCCTATCACGGCGTGATAATCGCCGGGGTCCATCGGACCCCCGAGGCCCTTCCGGCCGTCGTGTCAGCCGCAGGCGACACCGTCGGTCCAGGGCATCTTGACGACGGGCCGGGCGGCGGGCGCCTCGGGACGCTGGGAGGGGCTGCGGGACGCGGTCGAGCGGACCTCGCCCTCGTACGTCCTGAAGACCGCCCGGGGCGCCCTGTGCACTTCGCTGTTCGGCACGCTCACACCCGCCGACAATCCCGGCTGGAGCGGCCCGTAACGGGCTGCGGTTATCACGGCGTGATAGGTCGGCCGCCGCCCGCGCGGCTCACCGGGCCTATCACGGCGTGATAATCGCCGGGGTCCATCGGACCCCCGAGGCCCTTCCGGCCGTCGTGTCAGCC
>NZ_JBJHPC010000098.1:0-16789 GCF_045257485.1 Streptomyces sp. YS-3
TCCCGGAGTGGGGGCGGGGACGGCCGCGACGGCGTCGGGGACCGCGCTCAGGGACAACGCGAGCGTCGCCGAGACCGCGACGAGCAGGTCTCGGACGCGGAGGCGTTTGAGGTCACGCATGTGAGGGCTCCAGATGCGGGGTGGGGGGCAGGTTCCGCAAGTGTGGGAGCGGTCACGGGGTGTCGCGACGTGCGGTCACGACACATTGGGCGGTCACCTCGTGGCGCATGTCTCCATTGCGGCGGCCCGTGCGTGCCCCGAGACGGCCGGACCGCCAGGACGGGCACCGGGGGCGCCGTGTCGCTACTGTGCGTGACAGTGGTGAGGGGGCTCGGTCTGCGTCGTACGCCGGGGAGCCGGAGAATGGCAGAGACGGGCGGTGGTTCCTGACGCGTGCGGGTACCGGCGTCCCGACGGGGTAGCCGACATCCGGAGGCCCGGGGCGGAGAGCGCCGCGCGACCGGCACCGCACCGACTCCCGCCGTCAGGAGGTGGCCATGACATCGACGGACGCGACGACGGACGCGACGACGGACGCACCGAAGGACGCGCTGGCGGAGTACCACCGCCGACGCGACTTCTCCAGGACCGCCGAGCCCAAGGGCGCCGACGACGGGGCGGAGGCGCGGTGGCCCGTGTTCGTGGTGCAGATCCATGAGGCGACCGCCATGCACTTCGACTTCCGTCTGGAGGTCGGCGGCGTACTCAAGTCGTGGGCGGTACCGAAAGGGCCGTCCACCGATCCGCACGACAAGCGGTTGGCGATGCCGACCGAGGACCACCCGCTGGAGTACCGGGAGTTCGAAGGTGTGATCGCCGCGGGTGAGTACGGGGGCGGTACGGTGATCGTCTGGGACGAGGGGACCTACCGGAACATCTCGACCGACCGCAGCGGCGCGGAGGTCGACTTCGGGACCGCGCTGGAGCGGGGGCACGCCTCGTTCTGGCTGGACGGCCGCAAGCTGCACGGCGGTTACTCGCTCACCCGTATCCGCGACACCCGCGGTGAACGTGAGGCGTGGTTGCTGGTGAAGCGCGCCGACGAGCGGGCCTCCGGCGCCGGCACCCCCGACCCGCACCGCGCCCGCTCGGCACGTACGGGACACACCCTCCGGCAGGTCGCGGCCGAGGCGGCCGGTGGCGGCGGATGAGCACCACGTTCGCGCGCACACGACGTTCACCGACGAGGATCCGCGAACAACCCGGCGGGAGCAGGCGATGACCACGACCACGTCAAGGAGCATCCGCGTCGGCGGGCACACGGTGGAGATCAGCCGCCCGGACAAGGTGCTGTTCCCCCAGGACGGCATCACCAAGGGCGACCTCGTCGACTACTACCGCACGGTCTCCCGGCGCATGCTGCCGCATCTGCGTGACCGCCCGCTCATGCTCGAACGCCACCCGGACGGTGTCGACGGCCCGGCCTTCATGCAGAAGGAGGTGTCGGAACACTTCCCCGACTGGATCCACCGGGCGGAGCTGCCCAAGGAGGACGGCACCGTCACCTACACGGTCTGCGACGACACCGCGACCCTGGTCTACCTCGCCAACCAGGCGTGTCTGACGCTCCACCGCTTCCTGTCCAGGGCCGACCGCCCCGACCACCCCGACCGGCTCGTCTTCGACCTCGACCCGCACGGTGACGACTTCACTCGCGTACGGGACGCGGCCCGGTGGACCCGTGAGCTGCTGGACGAGTTGGAGCTCCCCGCGACGCTGATGACCACCGGCTCGCGCGGCCTGCACGTCACGGTGCCCCTGGACCGGCGTGCGTCCTTCGACGAGGTCCGCGCGTTCGCCGGCGACGTCGCCGGGTTCCTCGCCGCCCGCCATCCCGACCAGCTGACCACCCAGGCCCGCAAGCAGGCCCGGGGAGACCGTCTCTACCTGGACATCCAGCGCAACGGATACGCCCAGACCGCGGTCGTTCCCTACGCCGTACGAGCCCTCCCCGGCGCCCCCGTCGCCGCGCCGCTGGCCTGGGAGGACCTGGACGCCCCGGACCTCACCGCGCGTCGCTGGACGGTCTCCACCGTCGACGAGCTCCTCAAGGACGACCCCTGGCACGACGCCCCGCGCGGCCGTTCCCTGAACGCGGCCCGCAAGCGCCTCGCGGCGCTGGGCGACGGGAAATGAGGGACCCCGAACCGTCCCAGTCAGGGACCCCCAACCTTCAGACGCCGAGGGACGCCCGACCGTCAGTCGCCGCCGAGGTGTCCGGCGTGGGGATCGGGGCCCTCGGCCTACACCTGCGGGCCGCCGTTCCGGGCGGCGGACGGCAGGGGCGGGCCGGGCGTGAGCATCTGACCGGCGGCGAGTTCGCGGTAGGCGGGGCTGGAGGAGAGCAGGTCCTCGTGGCGCCCGCAGGCGATGGCCCGGCCGCCCTCCAGGACGACGATCCGGTCCGCGTGGCGGACGGTGGACAGACGATGTGCGATGACCAGCAGAGCGCACTCCTGGGCGGCTTCCCGCATGACCGTGGTGAGGGCTGCCTCGTTGATGGCGTCCAGGTGTGAGGTCGGCTCGTCGAGCAGCAGCAGGGAGGGCCGGGCGAGCAGGGCGCGGGCCAGGGCGACCCGCTGCCGTTCCCCCGCGGAGAGCGTCGCGCCGCGCTCGCCGAGGACACCCGAGAGACCGCCGGGCAGACGACGTACCACCCCTTCGAGCTGGGCGAGTTCGATGACACGGCGGATCTCGGCGTCACCGGCGTGCGGCACCGCATACGTGATGTTGTCGCGCAGGGTGCCGTGGACGACATGGGTGTTCTGGTCGACCACCGCGATATGCGCGCGGCACCCGTCGCGGCTCAGCTCGGTCGTGGGCCGGCCGTCGAACAGCAGGGTTCCCGCGTCGGGTTCGTAGAACCGCGCGACCAGTGCGAAGAGGGTGCTCTTGCCCGCTCCCGACCGTCCGACCAGGGCGACCTGCTGTCGGTGGGGGACGGTGAAGGAGACCCCGCGCAGTACGGGCCGGTCCGGCTGGTAGCCGAAGTGGACGTCCTGGAGGGCGAGGGCCGCCTTCGGCCGTGGGGACGCGTGCGCGGCAGGTGACGCGGTGCGGGCGCGCTCGCGGGGCCGGGCGGGTCGCGGGGTCGGCTCCGGCTCGGTGGGGAGGCTGTGGGCCTCCGCCACCCGCTGGTAGGCGCCCATGCCGCGCTGGATGAGGCCGACGGCCCGGAAGACCGACGACAGGGGCAGGACCAGGTACGAGGCGTACAGCAGGAAGGCGACCAGGTCACCGAGCGAGCCGGTGTGGCCGTTCACCCGCAGACCGCCGATGACCAGGACGAGCAGGAAGGAGCCCTGGACGGCGAGTTCGACGGCGGGGCTCATCACCGAGGCGAGCTGAGCGGTCCGCACTCCCGCGCGGTAGGCCTCGTCGACCCGCTCGCCGATCCGTGCCGCCTCGCGGTCCTCCGCCCGGTGCACGCGGACCATCGGCAAGGCGCTCAGCGCACGCTCCAGTTCGGCGGCGATGGCACCGACCGCGTTCTGCATGTGCTCGGACGCGGCCCTGATGCCCTTGAGCAGGGACGCGACGATCACCGCCGCGGCGGCCACCGTGAGGGCGACCAGGAGCAGCAGGAGCGGGTCCAGCCACATCATCAGGGCGATCGCGCCCGCCGCCGCGACGGCGCCCGTGCCCAGGTCGACCAGCGCCTGGGCCACCACCTCCCGCAGCAGGGTGGTGTCGGAGGTGACCCGGGAGATGAGGTCGCCGCTGCGGTGGCGGTCGTACTCCTTCATCTCCAGCCGGAGCAGATGCCGGACCAGGCCGTGCCGCAGCCGGCACACGATGCCCTCGCCCATGCGTTCCAGCAGATAGCGGCCCACGGCACCGGTGACCGCTTCGAGGGTGAACAGCACGCCCAGGAGCGCCAGCGTCGACCAGAAGGCCGTGTCCGCGCCGCTCGCGTCCACGATGTGTTTGGCGACGAGAGGCTGGGCCAGCCCCAGGGCGGAGCCCGCCAGTGTCAGGGCCGTGGCGACGGCCATGGCGCCGCGGTGTCCGGCGGTGAGCCGGAACATGGTGGCGATCGCGCCCCGCGTCGTACGGTCGGGGCCCTGTCCATCGGGGCGGGTCATCGAGGGCGCTGGCTCACCGGGGTGACCGCCATCAACCGGGTGAAGTAGTCGTCGGGCACTCCTTCGTCGACGGGACGACCGTCGGCCTCGATCCAGGCATGGGCGGTGAAGGGCGGTACGACACGCGCTCCCGTGCACCAGGTCGGCCAGGTGCCGCCGAGCCGGCACAGCAGCGCGGCGCCCAGGGAACGCGGCAGGCACCCGCGGGGCCCGGCGCAGCGCAGGCTCACGGCGCACATCGCATCGCGGGCGTTCTTCGCCTCGGTGGCCGTCGCGGGCGCGGCGCCGCGGCGCAGCACGTTCAGGACGCGGCGGATACGGCGCGGCGGCAGCAGGGAGAGCACCACGGCGGGAAGCAGGACCAGCCGCGCACCCAGCTTCCGTACGAAAGGCACGTCGGAGGGGCGTTCGAGCGCGCTGGGCGTGGTCATGCGGCGAGCCCCGAGGCGCGCAGTTCGCCGACCAGCTGGGTGACGTCCTGCCGCGCCCGCTCTCGGCCGATGTCGAACTCCGCGACGACCGCGTCGACCGCCGCCGTCTCGTCCTTGCCGGCGAGCAGCGTCTCGACGATCAGGGTGGCGGTGGGGTTCAACTCCCAGTAGTGGCCGCTGCGTTCATCGAGGAGGACGGTTCCGTAGTCGGTCTGCGCGGTGGAGACGTCGGCGGCGAACCGCAGTGCCATGGTGTGCCTGCCTTTCACTCGGGGGTCAGATGGCGGTGGTGGCCCAGGTCTGCGCGGTGCGCGGCAGACCACGCAGCCACACCTCGGCGGCGATCGTGGAGTAGAGGATGGCCTGCCGCAGTCCGGGTGTGGCGGGCCGCTGGGCGAGAGCGCGCAGCGCGTCACCGTTCACCAGGCCGAGCTGTTCCAGCCGCGAGTCCTCCCACAGCGCGAGGAGGTCGGCGCGGTGCTCGCGCAGCCCGTTGGAGGCGTCCATGGAGGCCGCGGCCTTGTTGTTGCGCCGCAGACACACCTGCGGGACGACATCCCGCATGGCGGCGGCCAGCAGGGGTTTGTACCGCCAGGGCGACACCCGTTCGCTGGGCCGGACCGAGAGGAACGCCTCGATGACGCGGTCGTCCAGGAACGGTGACGCCATCGGAACGCCGGCCCTGGCGGCCATCGCGTCCCACTGGCGGATGATCCGTGTGCAGGAGCGGATCTGCTCCAGGTCGGCGTGCAGTCCGCGGTCGCGGTGCAGGGGCCGGGCGTCCTGGGCCGCGGTGCGCAGCGCCCGCGCGGCCAGCTGCTCGCCCTCGGGAGTCACCCAGTCGAACAGCCGTGGCTCCCCGCCCCAGCCGAGGGCGCCGCTGACGGTGTCGGGAAGGGGACCGCGCAGGTGACCGACGGAGTCAGCCAGCCACTTGCCGTACGGCCTGGAGTCGCTCAGGGCGCGTGCCATCCCGGCGAGCGGCCACTGCCACAGGGCGCGGAAGCCCCGCAGCTGGCGCACGGCGAACAGCGGGCGGGTGCGCAGAAGGCGGTGGTAGTACGCCTCCGAGCACCACGCGACATGGTCGCCGCCGATGCCGGTCAGATGCAGACGGCTGCCCCGATCGGCCATGGCGGGCAGGTGGTGCAGCACCCGGGAGCGGTCCATGACGCCGATGGTCGGCTCGTCCAGCAGGTCGTCGATGGTGAGCAGACCGGTGTAGACGAGCGGAGAGGCGTCGGCGTCCCAGACGACGTGTTCGACGTCCGGCAGGAATTCGGCGGCCTGCCGGGCCCAGTGCAGATCGGTGTCGGCGGGATCGCGTCCGGGCCAGGTGCTGGCCACTACGTGGGAGGGGGAGCGGTCGGCCAGGAAGCAGATGGACGTGGAGTCCAGGCCTCCGGACAGGTCGCAGCTGACCGTGCCGCCCTGCCGGGTACGGGCGTGGACGGCGTCGGCGAGGGCGTCGCGGGCCAGGGCGGCCCCGGCGGAGAGCGAGCGGACCGGCTCGGGCGGTGTCCACCAGCGCGCGTGGCGGGTGGACCGGCCGTCTGCCGCGACGACGAGGGCGTCCTGCGGTGGCACCGCGGTGATGCCTTTCCACAGCGGCGCTTCCTGCAACGGATGGGGGACCGGCCACAGCAGCCTGACCGCCACCTGTTCGACGTCCGGTTCCCGGCCGAGGGCGGCGGCGAGGATGTCGGCCCGGGTGGCGGCGACGCGTACGCCACCGATCTCCGCGTGGAAGACGAGCCGCAGTCCGGACGCGGTGCCCTGGACGCGGAGGCGGCCGTCGTGCGCGGCCACCAGATGGAAGCTGCCGGCGGTGGAGCGGGCCAGTGCGTCGAGCTGGGTGAGGCCGCGCAACTGCCCTGCGTGGCGGCGCAGTCGGGGGCCGTCGAGCGGACAGCAGCCGATGGCGGCGAGGGCCGTGGTTCCTGCCTGGGCGGTCACGATCTCGTCGTCGTGCCACCGGCCGATCAGCCAGGGACGGCCCGAGGCGTGGGGCAGGGTACGGGTTCCGGGGCGGGTGAAGAGGCGGGCCGCGGCGGCGGCTTCCTCGCGGTCCGGAAGGACCACAAAGTGCGCGTCGCCGCGGCCCGGACCCGCACCTGCGTGCGTGTCAGTCATGACGTCGAATCGACGTACCGTCGACCGTCAGTTCTTGCTGAGAATGAGACGGTCGTTTCCGTGTCGCTGCAGAAGTCCCGTCTCCTTCCGGAAAGAACCCAGTCGGACGAGCGTCGGAGCTTCGTACGCCTTCTTCATGACGACTCCTTCTCTTTTCCCTCTGACTGAACGTCACCACCATCCGGAGAGCCGGGAGGTGGTCAGGTGCAACGGTATTCGCAGGTCAGCAGGGGAAGGCAAGGGCGTCGAGCTTCATATGATTATCCGACCGTCGGGCCGCGACGGAAATGCGGAGGCATTTCAGGTCCGGACCACGGTCGGTGCGAAACAGGAACGGATTCCTGTTCGCGCGGTGAGCGGAACGATTCCATCAGCACGCTTGGTGAACTCTTGTCCGGCGGTGGAAGGGGGCGCACTACTGGGGCGCCGCAAAGATACCGGGCGCCCGGGATGCCGTCTCACGCCTTCGCCGTACTACGCCCGGCAGTGGTGCGCCCCCGCTCGAGAGATGCACGGGGTACACGAAGTTCTGGCGGGGCGGTGGTTCAGGCTTTCCGCAGTCGGCGCCGGTCCTCCTCGTCCCATGTCCTGGTGTCGCGCGGCTGCGCGTACGGCTCCTCGTCCGGCGGCATCCCACCGGCGATCGCCCGCTGGCGCACGATCTCCGCGTCGAACTCCAGCCCCAGCAGAATCGCCAGATTGGTGATCCACAGCCACACCAGGAAGACGATCACGCCCGCCATCGCGCCGTAGGTCTTGTTGTACGAGGCGAAGTCGGCGACGTAGAACGCGAACGCGGCGGAGGCGATCATCCAGATCAGCAGGGCCAGGAGACTGCCCGGGGTGACCCACTTGACGCCCTTCACCTTGGCGTTCGGAGCCGCCCAGTACAGGAGCGCGATCATGAGGGTGACGAGGGCGGCCAGCACGGGCCACTTGGCGACCGACCACACCGACAGACCGGCACTGCCGACACCGAGGGCGATCCCCACATGGCGGGCCACGCTTCCGGTGAAGACCACGATCAGCGCGCTGAGCACCGCCAGGACCATCAGGACGACGGTCAGCCCGATCCGTACGGGGAGGATCTTCCAGACGGGCCGGCCCTCGGGCATCTCGTAGACCGCGTTCGCCGCACGGATGAACGCCGCGACATAACTCGACGCCGACCACACCGCGAGCACGAGACCGACGACCGCCATCACCGAGCCCAGGCCCGCGCTGTCCTGCAGCTTCCGCACCGCGTCGGTGAGAAGGTCCCGGGCCGGGCCGGGCGCGAACCGCTGGACGTTGTGCAGCACCTTGTCGGTGGTCGACCTGCCCGTGATGCCGAGCAGCGAGACCAGGACCAGGAGCGCGGGGAACAGTGACAGCACGCTGTAGTACGTGAGCGCCGCAGCGCGGTCGCTCAGCTCGTCGTCCGTGAACTCCCGCAGACTGCCTTTGAGTACGGCGACCCACGCGCGCCTCGGGAGCTTCACAGGGGCATCCGGCGCCGCCTCCTCCACCTCCGGCGCCGGGCCGGCCTCCCGCGGTGCCGCGTCGTCGCCGCCGTTGTCCTGTCGCCCGTGAAGATGCCAGCTCGCCATGGGGCGCGGTTACCCCGGGGACGCCGTGTCTCACAGGGGCGGCATGTCCCACAGGAAGAGGTACCGGCGCTGTCACGCGATCTCGGTGAGCGGCTCCTCGGGCTGCGTCTTTCGCGCGAGGAGCTGGACCTCCTGGAACTGCCGCTGGTCAGTGGGCTTCGGCTCCATCACGAGGCGGGCCGACTCCTTCAGGCCCTGGTCACCGAGGAGTTCGGCGAGGCGGTCGGGGGACCAGCGGTAGGCCGTAGCCACCGCGTGGTCGTAGGCCTGGGGCTCGTCGTGCGGGCCGTCCGTGGCGGGGAACGCGATCAGCAGGTGGCCGCCGGGGGCCAGGACCCGGACGATCTCGGCGAGGACGGCGGGCAGCTCCGGTGGCGGGGTGTGGATGACGGACCATCGCGCGAGTACACCGTCGAGCGCGTCGTCCTCGATGTCCAACGCGGCCATCGAGCCGACCTCGAACCGCAGACCGGGGTGGGCCTCACGAGCGAGCCCGACCATCACGGGGGAGGCGTCGATGCCGAAGGCGTTGAGCCCCAGCCCCTGAAGATGGGTCGTGACGTAGCCCGGCCCGCACCCGAGGTCCGCGACCCGCCCCTCGCCGCCGCTCGTCGACACCAGCTCCGCGAAGGCGCTGAGGAGGGCACGCTCCAGAGGGCGCTCGCGCAGGGAGTCGTGGAACAGCTGCGCGTAGGTGGTGGCGATGGCGTCGTAGGCCTCGCGGGTGGAGTGCGAGGGGCCTTGTTCGAGTCCGGTCATCCGAAGACCGTAACGGGAGGAGAGGGCGGCGACCTACACCCCCTCCACCGCCCCCTGGCATGAGGTGATGCGACCCGCCGGGTGCGAGCCTCACGCCGTGACTGTCTGGGATGTGGCGCGGCCGTCGCGGCACAGCAAGGTGCCCCCGGTGTCAGTATCGCCGGGTTCCGTGGCCTGAGCGGCGGCCTGGTCGACGTCCGTGAGGCCGGCGTCGCGACGCGTGCCGAACTCCCGCCCTCCTTACGGAAAGAGGCAGCCCCTGTCCGGCAGGCTGGCCGGAGACATGCGGTCGCCGGTGACATGCGGTGCGGCCCGTCGCACACTGAGCGGGAAGGAAGGGGCTGTCTTGTTGCGATCGAGGCTCCGGCATGGGCTGTGGGCGGGGTGTACGGCCCTCGGTGTGGTCGGATGCGTGCTGCCGGCGGTCGCGGACACGGCCCGAGCGGGTCCGCCGGCGGCCGTCGCCGCCCCCGGCCGGGCGGGCCCGGCGCACACTGACGTCCTGTTCGTCGGAGCCCACCCGGACGACGAGTCCCCGTTGCTGGCCACTTTCGGTCAATGGGGGGAGCGGCGTGGGCTGAGCACCGGCGTGGTCACCATCACCCGGGGTGAGGGCGGTGGGAACGCCGTCGGCCCCGAGGAGGGCGCCGCTCTCGGGATGATCCGTGAGGGCGAGGAACGCAAGGCGGTACGGCGAGCCGGCATCCGTAACGTCTTCTATCTCGACAAGCCCGACTTCTGGTACACGCTGTCCGCTCCGCTGACCGCCGCGGTCTGGAACCGGTCGCCACAGCCGCCGACGGACACCCTCGCGCGGCTCGTCCGGCTGATCCGGGCGACCACTCCGCGGGAGGTGGTGGTCATGGACCCGCGTCCCTTCCGCCAGCACGGAGGACACCAGGAGGCGGCGCGTCTCGCCGTCGAGGCGTTCCGGGCCGCGGGCGACCCGAAGGCCTTTCCCGAGCAGATCACCCGGGAGAAGTACGCGGCGTGGAAGCCGTCCCGTCTGCTCGCCCAGAACAGCGGCTTCCAGGGGCCGGTGGGGGAGAAATGCGCCGAACAGCACGCGCGCGACCCTCACACCGGGCTCCCCGTCATCGGGGTCTGGACCGGGGTCACTTCCCACCGGTACCACGGCAGGACATGGGCCCAGATCGAACGGGACGCCGCCCGCGAGTACGCCACCCAGGGCTTCGCCTCGCTTCCGCCGACCGTCGAGTCCCCCCGGCGAAAGCTCCCCTGCGAGTGGCTGACCGTCCTGGCTGACGACCGCAGGCCCCAGGCGCCCGCCACACGGGACCAGCCCGGCCTGCGCCCGCTGTACGCCGACTTCCGCGCCTGGACGCGCCGGGTGCGCATGCCGTGGCTCGCCAACGACGCCCAGCCCGCCTATCCGGCCACCCCCTCCGCCGACGCGCCCGCGGTGGCGCGGGCTCCCGTCGTGGACGGAAAGGCCGGCGCGGGCGAGTACCCCGGCCCGGCCTCGCGCCTCACCCCGTGGGAGGGCGAGCGGTGCGCCGACGAGAGGGACTGCGCGGCAGACGTCCGCTTCTCGCGCCGGGCTGACGACCTGTACGTACTGATCCACGTCGCCGACGACGTCAAGGGGTACGCCCTGGACGCCGTGACCGACTGCAAACGCCACTGGCGGACCGACGCCGTCGAGATCGCCCTCGACCCGCGAGGCAACTCCGACGACACCTCGACCACCTTCAAAACCGGTGTACTGCCCTTCACCAGGGGCGGCGAGGGGCCCTGTGCGGAGCGCGACGCGGACAACCGCCAGGGACCCGCGGGCAGCACCGCTCCCGGTATGGCCGTCGCCTCCTCGGTGACCGACCCGTACCGGGGCTACTCGGTCGAGGTGAAGATCCCGCTCACCGAACTGCCCACCGGCGTCGACCCCCAACACCTCGCCGTCAACGTCCTCCTCTACGACTCCGACACCGGGGACCGGACCGGTCAGACGCGGCTCGCCTGGTCCCCCTTCGGCAGTGCCCAGGCCGACCCCTACGTCTGGGGCACCCTGCGCCTGCCGGGGTACGTCCCGCCGCCCGGCCACCCGGCGTGGCCCGCCCGCATCCCTCAGGAGGCGGCCCGGAGCGTCGACTCCAGAGCCTCCGTGGAGCAGGCCCGGCGCACCGGCGTCCCCCTCGCCGGAGGCCCCCGGGCGTAGGGCCGTCCCCGAACCCGGACCAAGATCGATTGTCAGTGGTGGGTGGGAGGATCGACGTATCGAATCCGAGAAAGAGGGGGGACTCGTCATGTCCGGAAACCAGAACTACATCAACCACGTCGCTCTCGTGCTGGATGCCAGCTCATCCATGTCGCACCTCAGCGGCAAGGTCGTCGAGGTCGCCGACCAGCAGATCGCGTATCTCGCCCGCCGCTCAAGGGAGTTGGAGCAGGAGACCCGCGTCACGGTGTACGTGTTCGCGGACACGGTCGAGTGTGTCATCTACGACAAGGACGTGCTGCGGATGCCGTCCCTGAAGCAGTTGTACCGGGTCGGCGGGATGACGGCTCTGCTGGCCGCGGCCCTGAAGTCGCAGCGGGAGCTGGCGCAGACGGCGCAACTGTACGGCGACCACAGCTTCCTGACGTTCGTGCTCACCGACGGCCAGGAGAACGCGAGCCATCGCAGCCCCGACGCCCCCAGCCGGGACCCACGCGCCCTGATCAAGGCCGTCGCCGAGATGATGGAGACACAGCAGGACAACTGGACGCTGGCCGTTCTGGTGCCGGACCAGATGGGCAAGCGCGAGGCCATGCAGTGCGGCTTCCCCAAGGACAACATCGCCATCTGGGACGCCACCAGCACCCGGGGCCTGGAGGAGGCCGGACAGGTCATCCAGCAGGCCACCGAGAACTTCATGGTGGGCCGCGCCCAGGGCATCCGGGGCTCGCGGGCGGTGTTCTCCACGGGCGCCGACGCCGTCAACAAGGACACCATCAAGGCGGCCGGTCTCGCGCCGGTGGACCCGTCCACGTACCAGCTGATCCCGGTGGCGCGCGAGGCGGCGATACGCGACTGGGTCGTCGAATGCGGACACACCTACCGTACGGGCTGCGCGTTCTACCAGCTCAGCAAGTCGGAGAAGATCCAGGCGCGCAAGCAGATCGCCGTGCTGGAGAAGAAGACGGACCGGGTGTACACGGGGCCCGAGGCCCGGGCCCTGCTCGGTCTGCCGGACGCGGAAGCCCGCGTCAAGCCGGACCACAACGACGACTTCACCATCTTCGTGCAGAGCACCAGCGTGAACCGGAAGCTCGTGCCGAACACGCGGCTCCTGCTGATGATCTGACGCCTCGCCGGTCTCCCGTCGCCCGCGCCCCTGCCCGACCGTCCGAGTACCCGAGCTCCATCGGAGCCCGGGTAGTCGGGTGCGGCCTATGACTGCGAAGAGACGGAGCCGTTGCCGGGCCGGGGTGTGGCGCGGCCGTGCAGCAGCAGGGCGCGCACGATGCCGCTCAGGGCGATGAGGCACAGCAGCGTACGGAAGATGTTGGCCGTCTCCCAGGTGCCCTTGAAGTCCGCGATCACTGAATAGTCGGTGGAGGGCCCGGGGCGGCCCAGGTCGGCAAGTCGGTTGTTGAGGGGGATGTTGATCCCCATGGTCAGCGCCAGCACGGCCAGGTAGCACAGCGCTGCCGCCAGGAGCCACCATCCCATCGGCCGCTGCTGCTTGCGGAAGGCGCGGACCGCCGCCCACGCGGTGACCGCCAGTGCGCCGAGGAAGACCAGGGCGAACGGGCCGCTGCCGTCGATGACGGCGTTGATGTTCCGCATGGCCGTGGCATACGTACGGTCGTCGCCCCTCGCCAGGCCCGGCATGACGGACACGTCGAAAGCGAAGAAGAGCCCGGCCATCAGACCCATCGCGAGGGCGGCGACGCCCAGAAGCGGCCCCGTCAACCGGTCCCGGCCGTCCCGCGAGAGGTGTGCGGGGAGCCGCGGGGAGCGGGGGTGTGCACCGGGCAGTCCTGCCGACATCCGTACGGACACATCGTCGTCGGTCGTGCCGGTGCTGCGAGACATCTCCGGGTGACTCATAAAACCCTCCGCGTGGCATTCACACGACCGCTCCGGCCGTGGTGACCCGTCGCACCGGGTGACCTGGTCATCTCATCGCGGAGGGCCCGTACGCGGCCATGGCCCAGACGCTCAGCCGCATACGCGAGTCTCCAGGCACGAAACGGCCCGGACGGGGCGTTGGGGGCATCCCGTCCGGGCCGTTGCTCAAAGCCGGTGCCGTGTGGTGCGCCGGATCAGCCGGTCGTGACCGAGGTGTCGTCGATCAGGAAGCTGGTGGCCGCCGAGGAATCCTCGGCGCCCGTGAACTTGATGGTGACCGTCTTGCCCTTGAAGGCGGACAGGTCCAGGGTGCGCTGGACGTAGCCGCTCGGGGTGGTGTTGGAGTACGTCGCCAGGGTGGTCGTCGTGGTGCCGGAGACGACCTGCGCCTTGAGGGTGTCGTACGCGGTGCTGCCGGTCTCCTTGGTGTCGATCGCGAGCCAGAAGGAGAGCTTCGGGGCCGCGGCCGTCGCCGGGATGGTCACCGACTGGGACAGGGTGTCGGTGTGGGAGGAGCCGTAGCCGTCCAGCCAGGCGTAGTACGAGCCGCTGTGCGCGGTGGCGCCGGTGTCGTTGGTGATGGCACCGGAGGACGCGGTCCACTTGGTCGCGCCCGACTCGAAGCCGGGGTTGAGCAGCAGGTTGGAGCCGCTCGGCGGCTGCGTGGTCCCGCCGCCGCAGGTGGTGGCGGTCGGGGCGACGGCGACGCCGCTCCAGGCCTTCTCGACGGTGGTGCACTGGGTGCTGCTGGCGCCGTACAGGTCGGTCGCGGCCTTGATGGTCGCGGTACGGGCGTCGGCGTAGGTGGAGGCGGCCGTCAGGTACGTGGTGAGCGCGCGGTACCAGATCTTGCCGGTGGCGTCGTTGCCGAGGCCGGTGACCGTGCCGCCGTCGCAGGTGGGGCTGTTGCCGTAGCTGGACGAGCCGGAACCGACCGCCATCAGGTAGAACCAGTGGTTGCCGACGCCGGACGAGTAGTGCGGGTCCAGGTTCTTGGTGTTGGTGGTCCAGCAGCTCTGGGAGACGCCGTCCTTCTTCGGGTCGTCCATGTACCGCAGCGGCGTGGTGCTGATCTTCTCGCCGATGAGGTAGTCGGGCTTGTCCGCCGGGCTGTTGGCGTTGAACTCGACCAGGGTGCCGAAGATGTCCGAGGTGGACTCGTTCATGCCGCCCGCGTCACCGAAGTAGTTCAGGCCCGCGGTGGCCGCGGTGACGCCGTGGCTCATCTCGTGGCCGGCCACGTCCAGCTCGGTGAACGGCTTCTGGCCGACGGCGCCGTCGCCGTAGATCATGCTGAAGCTGTCGTCGTCCCAGCCGGCGTTGTCGTAGTTGCTGCCGTAGTGGACGAAGGAGCGGGCGCCGACACCGTCGTTCTTGATGCCGTTGCGGCCGTGGACGTTCTTGTAGTAATCCCAGGTGGCCTGGATGCCGTAATGGGCGTCCACGGCGACCGTGGCGCGGTCGCTGAGGGTGCCGTTGCCCCACACGTTGTCCGTGTCGGTGAAGGCGACGCCCCAGCCGGCCGGCGGCGAGTCGTTGGTGACGGTCTTGTTCTGGGCGTCCCGCGTCTCCCCGTTACCGCGGGTCGGGTCCTTCAGCTCGTATCCGCCGGAGACGCTGCTCGTGCCCAGCGTCACGTCGCCGACCTGGTAGCCGTGGCCGGTGCCCGAGGCTGCGGCGCCGGCGAGCGAGGAGCTCTGCGGCGCGGTGGCGGTCTGGCCCGGCACCACCGTGCTGTGGAAGGTGTTCCAGGACTTCCCGGCCTTGCCGGTCGCCGCGTCGACCAGCGTGTGGACGTGGCTGGGCGAGCCGTCGGGGGCGGTGCCGTCGACGACGACCTGCCAGGCGAGCGTCGGCGTGGCCGCCGTCGCGTCGACGACGAGATCGGCCTTGCTGCCCTTCCTGGTGCCCTTGAACTTCGCGACGGCCACGGCCACCGCGCGCTGCTTGCTGACCTTCGGCGTCACCGAGAGCGACAGCGGGGCCTTGAGGGTGAGCGAGGTCGAGCTCAGCTCACCGTTGGGGGCGGAGTGCACGATGACGTCACCGCCGAGGACCGGCAGGCCCTGGTAGCGACGGTCCAGGTGGACGTGGCGGGTGCCGTCCTTGTCGACGGTCACGTCGTGCGCCACGAAGGTGTCGTGGACGCCGGCCCGGACCGCGTGGGGGCTGGCGGCCACCTCGGCGGTGGCATCCCGCAGGGCCTGCGTCTTGCTGACCTTCGGCGAGACGGCTCGGGGGCCCTTGGCGGCGGAGGCGGGGGTGCCCGCACCGGCTATCAGAAGGCCGCTGACCGCGAGGGACAGCGTGCCGACGAACACAGATCGTTTCATGAGGCCGGAGAATGGCGGGATTTGGGTCTCCGGGGCAATGAGATGCCAATACTGTTTAATAAGCAGCCCTGTGAAACGAGCATGACAAGTAACGGGTATGTGTCCCCGCTGTTTCCTGCCCTGATGGGCGTGTGTGCGGAGGCCTGACCGAACGGTCGGTGACCCTCCCGGCGCAACCGGGGCCTCGGCCAAGACTGTTCAGATCGTGACCTGCGTCACCCGCTGTTTGGCCGGAAGTCGCTAGCATGTGATAACCCCGCACGGCACGCAGGACGGATCACCTGTGCCCACTCAAGCCCCCCTGCCCGAACTGGCCGACGCCCTGCGCCACGGCCCGTTCGAGACCGCGCTCGACTGTGCGGTGCGCGCCAGTGGCCTCAGTCTGGAACGCATCCAGCACCGGCTGGCGGCCCGCGGGGTCGCGGTCAGCGTGACCACGCTCAGCTACTGGCGGCGCGGCCGGAGCCGCCCGGAACGCCCCCAGTCCCGCCAGGCCATACGGCTCCTGGAGGAACTGCTCGGCCTGCCCACCGACTCCCTGGTCTCCCTGCTCGGCCCGCAGCGCCCGCGCGGACGCTGGGTCAACCGCGCGCCCCAGACCCTGGATACGGAGCACCTGTGGCAGCAGTACAAGAGCCTGCCCGGCCTGCTCGACGCGATGGGCTCCACCGACGACGGACTGACCCGGCTCGCCGTGCACGACCGGTACGAGATCGACGAGAACGGCGCCGAGCGACGGCTGACCGTCACCATGGTGCTGCGCGCCGAGCACGAGCGGGTGGACCGGCTGGTGCTGATCAGCCGGGGCGACGACCCGCAGCGCGACCTGCCCGAGATCGTCGGTATCCGCAATGCCCGTAAAGGGCGGGTGCGTTCCGATACGTCCGTGCCGCTGTCCGTCGCGGAACTGCTCCTCGACCGGGTCCTCACCAAGGGTGAGACCGACGTGATCGAGTACACCTACGCCTTCTCGACCACCGGCGCCCGCACCAGTGAGGTCGGCACCGGCTTCCGCGCACCCGCCCGGCTCTATACCCTTGAGGTCCAGTTCCACCCCGACGCCGTCCCGGTCCGCTGCCACCGCTACTCCGGCACCACCGCGGGCGGCCCCATGCACCCCGCCGAACAGGTCTGGATCAGCGCATCGGGCCGCGCCGCGTTCACCGTGGAGGACCCGGGGCCGGGGTTCCAGGCGATGCGCTGGGAATGGGAGTGACGTAGGGGGACGTGGGGGCGGTGCCGCGCGCCGTCGGCTGTCGGCTGTCGGTAGGAGCGGGGCGGACGAGCGGGTCGGGCCCCGCGTCGCGGTGACCCCGGCGCGACGAGGGGCCCGCCGGGCACGCTGCGCCACCGCCACCGCCACCACCGCTGCCACCACCGCCAC
>NZ_JBJHPC010000971.1:0-1510 GCF_045257485.1 Streptomyces sp. YS-3
GTACGGGAACGGGCGCGGCACGGGCACCTCATGGCCGCCGCCGTGCTCACCGTGCCCGGCGACCACACGGCCCCGCCCGCCCGCGCCCACGCCGACCGGCTCGCCGCCCTGGACGACGACGCCTGGGGGAGACTTCGACTCGGCCCCGGCTGGACGGGGGAGGAAAGGGAGGTACGGACGCCATGAGCCAGACCGTCGACCGGGCGCTGAGCATCCTGCCGCTGCTGGCGCAGGGCCCCGCCGACCTCGGCCAGGTCGCCGAGCGGCTCGGGGTGCACAAGTCGACCGCCCTGCGGCTGCTGCGCACCCTGCACGAGCACGGCCTCGTCTACCGGCAGGAGGACCAGCGCTACCGCCTCGGCGCCCGCCTGTTCGCGCTCGCCCAGGAGGCCGTCGAAAACCTGGACGTACGGGAGATCGCCCACCCCCACCTCGTCGCGCTCAACGAGCGGATCGGGCACACCGTCCACCTCGCGGTGTACGAGGACGGCGAGGTGCTCTACATCGACAAGGTGGAGAGCCGCTACCCCGTCCGTATGTACTCGCGCATCGGCAAGCCCGTCGCCATCACCGTCGCCGCCGTCGCCAAGCTGCTCCTCGCCGACCTGCCCGAGCCCGAGCGCCGGGCGGTGGCCGACCGGCTCGACTACCCCCTGTACACCTCCCGTTCGACGCCCAACGCCCACGCGTTCCTGAAGGAGCTCGCGGCCGTACGCGAACAGGGGTGGGCCACCGACCTCGGCGGCCACGAGGAGTCCATCAACTGCGTGGCCGCGCCCGTGACCGGCACGGACGGCCGCGTCGTCGCCGCGATGTCCGTCTCCGCGCCGAACGTCGTCGTCACCGCCGAGGAACTCCTCGGCCTGCTCCCGCTGGTGCGCCGCACCGCGGACGCCGTCAGCCGGGAGTACTCCGGCACCATCCCCGAGAAGGAAGGCAGTTCATGACCGGGAAGAGCAACGGGCCCGAGAAGCCCGAGAAGCCCGAGAAGGCAGCCCTGATCCCCGCCACCCACGCCACCCCGCCCGCGAAGTTCTCGCACGGCGTGCGCAAGGGCAACATCCTCCAGGTCGCCGGGCAGGTCGGGTTCCTGCCGGCGGCCGACGGCAGGGCACCCGTCACCGCCGGTCCCACCCTGCGCGAGCAGACCCTCCAGACCTTCGCCAACGTCAAGTCGGTCCTGGAGGAGGGCGGCGCCACCTGGGACGACGTGATGATGATGCGCGTCTACCTCACGGACGTCGCCCACTTCGCCGAGATGAACGAGATCTACAACGCGTACTTCGAGGAGCAGGGCCTGAAGGCCCCCGCCTCGGCCCGTACGACGGTGTACGTGGGCCTGCCCCCGGGGCTGCTCATCGAGATCGACGCGCTGGCGGTCCTGGACGACTGACCGCCGTATGCGCTTGGCACGACCGCTCGACAGGCCGCACGGAGCGGCGCCCCGGACCGCCGGGGCGCCGCCCCGCGGTCCCCCACACCCCGGAACAGCCCTGCCGAACACCGGAGC
>NZ_JBJHPC010000972.1:0-1509 GCF_045257485.1 Streptomyces sp. YS-3
GGTCCCCCGGGGGCCCGTGGGGGTCCGGAGGCCGGTGGGACGCGCTCGTCCGCCCCCTCCGCACGGCCCGCCCCAGGCGTCCCGTACGCCACTCGTGGCCACACCGGTACGACTATTGCGCTCCTCCTCGATGCGCGCGGAGCTCGCCCCTAGGCTCTGCTCACGCTGCGTGATCTTGCCCTGAAGGCCCCGCGGGGCCCCGAGGACCACCTGGAGCGCGATGTCCGACAGCCAGCAGCAGCCGGCCCACTCGTCCGGCGCCGGGGACGGCCCCGCCGAGGCCGCCGCCACGCTCCTGCTGTCCGGCGCCCGGCTCGCCGACGGCCGGACCGTGGACGTCCGGCTCGGCGGCGGCCGTATCGAGGCCGTCGGGACCGCGGGCAGCCTCGCCGCGCACTACTCCAAGGTCGACCTGAACGGCTTCCTGCTGCTCCCGGCGCCCGCCGAGCCGCACGCGCACAGCGACACGGCGCTGACCGCCTTCGGCCCCGAGGGCCCGGTCTCGTACGCCGCCGAGGACGTCCAGCGGCGCGCCACCGAGGCCGCCCTGCTCCAGCTCGGCCACGGCGCGACGGCGCTGCGCTCGCATGTGCGGATCGACGACGTACGGGGGCTGGGGCCGCTGGAGGCCGCCCTCCAGGCCCGCCGCTCGCTGCGCGGGCTCACGGAGCTGAACGTGGTGGCGGTGCCCCGGCTGCTGACCGGCGTCGCGGGCGCGGACGGCCTCGCGATGCTGCGGGACGCGGCGAAGATGGGCGCGTCGGTGGTCGGCGGCTGCCCGGACCTCGACCCGGACCCGGCCGGGTACACCGAGGCGATCCTGGAGATCGCCGCCGAGCACGGCTGCGCGGTCGACCTCCATACGGACGGTGACGATCCGGCGCGCCTCGCCCGCCTCGCGGCGATGACCGCCGGGCTGCGCCCGGGCGCGGCGATCGGCCCCTGCGCGGGTCTTTCGCGCCTCCCCCACGAGGCGGCCGGACGGGCGGCGGACCAGCTCGCGGCGGCGGGCGTCGCGGTCATCTGCCTGCCGCAGGGCGGCTGCGGCATGACGGAACGTCAGGGAACGGCCCGTCAGGGCATGCCCCCGGTACGGCTGCTGCGGGCGGCCGGGGTGCCGGTGGCGGCGGGCAGCGGCGCGCTGCGTGATCTGGCCAACCCGGTGGGCCGGGGCGACCCGTTGGAGGCCGCGTACCTCCTCGCCTCCCAGGCGGGCCTGCGCCCCGAGGACGCCTACGGCGCGGTGAGCACGGCCGCCCGCGAGGCGATGGGGCTGGCCGAGGTCCGCGTGGAGGCGGGCTTCCCGGCGGAGCTCCTGGCCGTACGCGGTGAACGCATCGCGGGCGTGCTGTCGCTGGCGTACAGCCGCATCGTGATCCACCGCGGTCGGGTGGTGGCCCGGACGAGCGCGGTACGGGAGTACTGCGACTCGGCGGCGGCGGTGGCGCTGGACCTGCCGCGGCAGTCGCGGATGGACGGCGGGTAGGGCGCGCGAGGCGTGGGACGGGT
>NZ_JBJHPC010000973.1:0-1502 GCF_045257485.1 Streptomyces sp. YS-3
CTCCCGGGGTCGCGTGGGCGGCGGGGCCGGTTGCCGCCGCGAGGGCGAGCGTCCCGGCGGCGGCGAGGACGCCGCGGCGGCCGAGGGCGGCGGCCGTCACCGGCTCTGCTTCTTCCACTCGGCCTGCGCCTTGTCGAGCTGGCCGGCGAGGGAGTCCAGGAAGCCCTTCGCGGACGTCTTGCCGAGCAGGACCTTCTGGAACGCGGGCTCGTTGGCGGTCTTGGAGATGGTGTTCCAGTCGGGCAGGTAGTACGGCAGCTGGACGATCGTGGTGCTGCCGCCGGTGAGGGCCTCGGCGGCGAGCCGGGTCGGCTCGGCCTTCTGGACCCAGGGGTCCTTGGCGGCCTCGGTGTTGGCGGGGATGGCGCCCGCCGACTCGTTCCACTTGCTGTTGGACTCGTGCGAGGCGGCGAACTCGATGAACGTCCAGGCGGCCTTCTTGTTCCTGCTCGCCTTGAACAGGCCCAGTCCGTCGACGGGGTTGGAGACCTGGACACGTGCGCCACTGTCCGTCGTCGGGTTGGGCAGACCGCGGAACTTGTCGGGGCCGAGTGCTTTGACGTGGTCCTTGTAGGAGCCGAGGTTGTGGTTGAGCATGCCGATCCGGCCGCTGTCCCACTGGGCGACCATTTTGGTGAAGTCGTTGTTGACGTCGGCCGACGGGGTGGCCTTCTTGTAGAGGGCGGTGTACTTCTCCAGCGCCTGGACGTTCCTGGGGTCGTTGACCGTGGTCTTCGTGCCGGACGCGTCCCAGAACGAGGTGATGCCGCTCTGGCCGTACATGGCGTCCAGTGCCTGGGCGATGGAGCCCGCGCCGCCGCGGATCGTGTAGCCGAACTGGTTCCTGCCGCTGTCGGTGAGCTTCGCCGCCGCCTCGTAGAACTTCGTCCAGGTGGTGGGCGCCTCCAGCCCGGCCTCCTTGAACAGATCGGTGCGGTAGTACAGCACACCGTTGCTGGCGGAGGTGGGCACGGTGTACAGCTCCTTCCTGCCGCCGGCCGCCTTCACCGACTCGACCATGCCCGCGTTCAGCCTGCCGTTGAGTGCCGTGCTCGCCGTGACGCGGTCGCCCACCGGCTCCAGCGCGTTCTGCCCCACGATCCCGGCGAGCATCGCCGCCCCGACCCCGCCGACGTCGGGCAGACCGCCGCCCTGGATGGCGGTGTCGTACTTGGACTGGACGGATGCGGCGGGAATCCCGACGTAGTTGACCTTGATGTCCGGGTACTTCTTCTCGAAGTCCTTGATGATCTCCATCCAGATGTCGCGGCGGACGGCCGTGTTGTTGTCCCAGAAAGTGATCTCGCCCTTTCCGGTCCCCTCCTCGCCCTTGTCGCCGCCCGCGCCACCGCCGTCGTCACCGCAGGCGGTGGCGGTCAGGGCGAGGACGGCGGCGAGGGCGAGGGCGGTTGCTGTGTGTCGGCCTCTGGTGCGGCCGGTACTGATGTCCATGGATCGGCTCATTTCTGCTGAACTCCGCGGGCGGGGAATGCCGGTGAGAC
>NZ_JBJHPC010000974.1:0-1495 GCF_045257485.1 Streptomyces sp. YS-3
GGTACGGGCGTGGGGCACGGGGGCAGCATCGGACCGGCAGGCCGGCCGCGCCAGGGGCGTTCGGGTCAGCCGCCGCACGTCCGTGCGCCGGTGTGCAGGGCGAGGGCGGTGTCGGGGCCCAGGGTCGCGGTGAAGCGCCCGGAGCCGTCGACGGTGACGGTCCTGCCGCTCTGCACATCGCAGTAGCCGCCCGCCGGCAGCGACGTCTGGAAGGCGCGGGTGAGCGAGGAGGTCTCGTGGTTGATGGCCACGAACGCCTTGGCGCCGCGTCCGAAGGCGATGGCGTTGCCGCCGTCGTCCCACCAGTCGGTGACCGGCGCCGTGCCCGCGGTGTTGCGGAACGCCACCATCGAGCGGATCTCCGGCCAGGCGTGCTGGCACTTCCATCCGTCGCGGTAACAGGCGTCCACCCGGCCGCTGTTGGGCGGTCCGGCGTCCTTGTCGCTGAACACATAGCCGGAGTGGACGTCCGGGGAGCCGTAGGGCCAGGCCAGCATGAAGACATGGGCCAGGGTGTACCGGGCGCCGTCGTTGTAGGTGAGTGTCCGGCCGCCGCGCTCGGTGTCGTGGTTGTCGACGAAGACCGACGCCCTGCCCCCGGGCAGATAGCCCCAGCCCTCGCCGAAGTTCTTCAGGTACGCGAGTTTCTCGTCGGTGAACACCCGCTTGAGGTCCCAGGAGTAGCGGAACTCCTGGACGTCACCGGTGTTGACGTACTCGGTGGGCTGCACGGCCTCGCCCGCGCCGTAGATCGTCTCCTGCTTCCAGTAGACGCCCGGGTTGCTCAGCCGGGACTTGATGGCGGCGAGGTTGTCCTCGGGGATGTGCTTGGCGGCGTCGATCCGGAAGCCGTCGACGCCGAGCGAGAGCAGGTCGTTGAGGTACCCGGCGACGGTGTCGCGGACGTGCTCCTCGCCGGTGTCGAGGTCGGCCAGACCGACGAGCTCGCAGTGCTGGACGTTCCACCGGTCCTGGTAGTTGCCGATCTCGGCCTTGCAGTCGTCCAGGTCGGCCGCGGAGTAGGTGCCGGGGTAGTCGTACTTGCTGTAGGCCGAGCCCGCCGAGCCGGTGCCGGAGCCGCTGGTCATATGGTTGACCACCGCGTCGGTGACGACCTTGACGCCCGCCGCGTGACAGGTGCCGACCATGGAGCGGAAGGCGGCGCGGTCGCCGAGCCGGCTGCCGATCCGGTAGCTGACGGGCTGGTAGGCGGTCCACCAGGCGTCGCCCTGTATACGTTCCTGGGGCGGGGAGACCTGGACGTACCCATAGCCGTCGGGGCCGAGTTCGGTGGTGCAGGCCTTGGCCACCGAGGCGAAGTTCCACTCGAACAGGACGGCGGTCACGTCCTTGGGCCCCGGCGCGGCGGCCCCGGCCGGCGGGGCGCCGAGGACGGCACTGCCCGTGGCTCCGGCGACGAGGGCGAGGGCGGCGGCCAGGGTTCTGCGCGTACGGCGGGTGCGGGGGGTGCCGGCGGTGCGACCGTCCATGGGGG
>NZ_JBJHPC010000975.1:0-1492 GCF_045257485.1 Streptomyces sp. YS-3
CCCCAGGACGCCCCCCAGCGCGTCACCGGCCCCGCCCTCGACTTCTGCCTCCTCGTCACCCAGCGCGTCCACCGCGCCGACACGGCCGTACGCGCCGAAGGCCCGGACGCCGACCGCTGGCTCGACATCGCCCAGGCCTTCGCCGGGCCGGCCGGACCCGGACGTACGCCCAAGGGGGCCTGATGCGCCGCCCGCTGCGGATCGGCAACGCCTCCGGCTTCTACGGCGACCGCTTCGACGCCCTGCGCGAGATGCTCACCGGCGGCCCGCTCGACGTGCTCACCGGGGACTACCTCGCCGAACTCACCCTGCTCATCCTCGGCCGCGACCGGCTCAGGGACGCCCGCCTCGGCTACGCCAGGACGTTCCCGCGCCAGCTGGAGGAGTGCCTCGCCCTCGCCCACGAGCGCGGGGTGCGGATCGTCACCAACGCGGGCGGGCTCAACCCGGCCGGGCTGGCCGAGGCCCTCCGGGAGCTCGCCGCCCGCCTCGGGGTACCCGCGCGCGTCGCCCACGTCGAGGGGGACGCCCTGCCGCTGCCCCCCGGCGCGCTCACCGCCAACGCCTACCTCGGCGGCGCCGGCATCACCGCCTGTCTCGCCGCCGGGGCCGACATCGTCGTCACCGGGCGGGTCACCGACGCGGCCCTGGTCACCGGGCCCGCCGCCTGGTGGCACGGGTGGGGGCCCGAGGAGTACGACGCGCTCGCCGGAGCGGTCGTCGCCGGGCACGTCCTGGAGTGCGGCACCCAGGCGACCGGCGGCAACTACTCCTTCTTCCGCGACCACGACCTGCGCCGCCCCGGCTTCCCGCTCGCCGAGATCCACGCCGACGGCAGCAGCGTCATCGGCAAACACCCCGGCACCGGCGGCGTCGTCGACACCGGGTCCGTCACCGCGCAGCTCCTGTACGAGACCGGGGGCGCCCGGTACGCCGGGCCCGACGTCACCGCCCGGC
The DNA here is from genome assembly GCF_045257485.1 of Streptomyces sp. YS-3. NCBI lineage: Bacteria > Bacillati > Actinomycetota > Actinomycetes > Kitasatosporales > Streptomycetaceae > Streptomyces > Streptomyces sp. YS-3. The sequence continues at coordinate 958 of NZ_JBJHPC010000975.1, forward strand.
TCGACACCGTGACGCTCACCCAGGACGGGCCCGACCGGGTGCGGATCAGCGGGGTGCGCGGCGAGGAGCCGCCGCCCACGCTCAAGGTCGGCCGCACCCGCGTCGGCGGCTGGCGCAACGAGGTCGTCTTCGTCCTCACCGGCCTCGACATCGACGCCAAGGCCGCCCTCGTCCGCGCCCAGGTGGAGGACGCCCTCGCCCGCGCGGAGTCCCGCCCACGGCACGTGAAGTGGGAGCTCGCGCGCACCGACCGGCCCGACGCGTCCACCGAGGAGACCGCCAGCGCTTTCCTGCGGCTCGTCGTGCGCGACCCCGATCCGGAGGCCGTGGGCCGGACCGTGAGCGGCGCCGCCGTCGAGCTGGCCCTCGGCAGCTACCCGGGCTTCCACGTCACGGCCCCGCCCGGAAAGGGCACGCCGTACGGGGTGTTCGAGGCCGACTCCATACCGGCGGCCGAGGTCGAGCACATCGCCGTACTGCCCGACGGATCACGGCGGGCGCTGCCCCATCCCTTACGGACACGGCCCCTGGAGGA
>NZ_JBJHPC010000976.1:0-1491 GCF_045257485.1 Streptomyces sp. YS-3
CCCTCGACCCCTCCCTCGAACTGCGCCCGGTCGCCGAAGCCGAGTTCGCCGACTGGCTGCGGGCGGTGAACACCGGTTTCCTCCGGCCGCCGGTGGTGAGCGAGAACGACCGGGCGGCCCGGCTGGCCAACAGCGATCTCTCGCGTACGCAGGGCGTCTTCGACCGGGGCCGCTGTGTGGCGACCTTCCGCTCGTTCGCGCAGGAGCTGACCGTGGTGGGCGGCGCGGCCGTCCCGGCGAGCGCCGTCACCAACGTCGTCGTCGCCCCGACCCACCGCCGGCGCGGCCTGCTCAGCCGGATGATGGGACACGACCTGGCGGCGGCGAAGGAGCGCGGCGACGTCGTCTCGTCGCTGATCGCCGCCGAGTACCCGATCTACGGCCGGTACGGCTACGGCCCCGCCACCTGGACCGCCGAGTGGGAGATCGACACGGGCCGGGCGGGCCTGGACCCGCGCTGGTCGGGCCCCGAGGACGGCGGCCGTATCGACCTGGTCGCCTCCGAGGAGGTCCGCAAGCTGGGCCCCGAGCTCTTCGAGCGCTTCCGGCCCCGGCAGCCCGGCGCGGTGACCCGCGACACGCGCTGGTGGGATCTGCACACGGGCGCGGCCATCCGCGACGACCACCCCTGGACCGAGCCGTTCTGGGCGGTCTACCGCTCGCCGGCGGGCGAGGTGGAGGGCCTGGCCGCCTACCACGCGGACGAGACGTGGACCGACGCCAAGCAGCCGCTGAACACCGCGACGGTACGCCAGCTGCTCGGTCTGAACCCGGCCGCCGAGCGCGCCCTGTGGCACTTCGTCTGCTCCATCGACTGGATAGCCAGGGTCCGCACCGGCTACCGCGCCCCCGACGACCTGCTCCCCCTGCTCCTGCCGGACCCGCGCGCGGCCCGGATGGTGACGCACGCGGACTTCCTGTGGCTGCGGGTGCTGGATGTCGTACGGGCCCTGGAGGCGCGTACGTACGCGACGGCGGGCACCCTGGTCCTGGAGGTCACGGACGCGTCCGGCCTGGCCTCGGGCCGCTACCGCCTGGACGCCGACGCCTCCGGCGCGTCCTGCACCCGCACGACGTCGTCCCCGGATCTGACCCTGGACGTACGGGAGCTGGGGGCGCTGTACCTGGGAGACGAGTCGGCGGTACGACTGGCCGCGCTGGGCCGGGCCGCCGAGGAGACGGCGGGGGCAGCGGCACGGGCGGACGCCCTCTTGCGGACGGGGCGGCGGGCTTGGTGCCCGGACATGTTCTGAGAGCGGCGGGCGGGGTCACGTGTCGGTCTTCTGCGGGATGAGCGCGGCCAGTCGTACCGCCGACTCGTCTCCCAGGTACAGCGCCCCCAGCTCCCGTACGTCCAGGGTCAGATCCGGGGACGACGTCGTGCGGGTGCAGGACGCGCCGGAGGCGTCGGCGTCCAGGCGGTAGCGGCCCGAGGCCAGGCCGGACGCGTCCGTGACCTCCAGGACCAGGGTGCCCGCCGTCGCGTACGTA
>NZ_JBJHPC010000977.1:0-1483 GCF_045257485.1 Streptomyces sp. YS-3
GGCGGGGGCTGGTGCTCCACTGGGGCATCGGCCCGCCGGGACGCCGGTGCCCCTCCGGGCGGCGAGGAGCCCTGGCGCCGCGATGCCGCCGCCGGCCTTCGGCCCGACACCAAGGCGGCCCTTTGAGGCCGTACGGCTGCACCTCCAGCCCGTCCGGCGCTTGAGGACGAGCGACGGCCGCAGGCCGAGGCCACGACCCGCACGGCGGGACGCACAGAACCACCCCCGAGGACGCGACCATCCAGCCCGTCCGGCGCTTGAGGACGAGCGAAGGCCGCAGGCCGAGGCGACGACCCGCACCGCGGCACGCACAGAACCACCCCCGAGGGCGCGATCAATCCAGCCCGTCCGGCGCCTGAGGACGAGCGACGGCCGCAGGCCGAGGCGACGACCCGCACGGCGGGACGCACAGAACCGCCCCCCGAGGGCGCGATCAATCCAGCCCGTCCGGCGCTTGAGGACGAGCGACGGCCGCAGGCCGAGTGACACCACTGAGGGGCGACCACCGCATCGGTGATCGCCCCTCAGTCACGTTCGAACACAGGCCCTCCGGGCCTAGCGACCGCCTTCGTCGCGGCGCCGCTGCCAGCGCTGCTCGATGCGGTCCATCACCGACCGCTTCGGGCCGCGTGCACGCGCCGCGGGCCGCGCCGCCACACCGCCGCCCACCGGCTGTTCGCCACGCCGTGGCGCCTTGCGCCAACCGGTGACCGCGAGCACGGCACAGCCGAGCATGATGAGGAACCCGACCACGCTGATCCAGATCCCCTGCCCGATACCAATCATGAGGAGCGCGATACCCACCAAGAAGCCGGCGACCGCCTGGTAGACCCGTCGCCGGGTATACGTACGCAGCCCGCTTCCCTCAAGCGCTGTCGCGAACTTGGGATCTTCGGCGTACAGCGCTCGCTCCATCTGCTCGAGCATGCGCTGCTCGTGCTCCGAGAGCGGCACGGAGTCCTCCTACTCGTCGGTCGCGGGGGGCGACCGGATGCGGCCCCTTCAGGATAGGCAGGGAATCGCCCCCGTGAAACCCGCCCTCTACGCCAATTCGCCAATCCGAGCCGCCACGGCGGCCCGCCCGGTGGGGAGTGGATTCCCCATCGAACGACCCGCCATGCCGGACCTTGTACCCCGATCATACGGGGCGAAGCCGCCGATCGGGGGGCCTGTGGCGTACTCCATGCCGCTACTCCGTCCGGGACAGCTTCGCTGATCAGCGCGGGGACGCCCGGGCGTGGGACCGGCCGCGTACCCACCACCCGCGGCGCGTCCGTCCGGGCGGCGGTCCGCACGGCACGCGGCCGACCGTCCCGGCGACCGGTCGAAGGCCGCCACGCGAGCGGATACCGAGCGGATACCGAGCCGATGACGGGCGGCTGCCGGCGGACGCACGAGCACACGCAGGCACTGAGACGCTCGGGCCTCGGACGCCCCGACACCCGGGCACCCCGGGCACCCGGCACCCGGGCCCCCGGCACCC
>NZ_JBJHPC010000978.1:0-1478 GCF_045257485.1 Streptomyces sp. YS-3
GGGCACCGGGTCCGGGGTCGGGGGACCCCCGGCTCCAGTGGAGCAGTACGACCGCCTCCGCGCCCGTACTGCTGCACCGCCGCGACGGCATCCTTCCCGCCGTGGCCGCCGCCCTCTCGCTCCGGGGCCAGACGCTGACCTGCACCGCCGGCAAGGGCGACCAGCCACCGGTGCTCCACCCGCTCGTACAGGACTTCCACGACACCCTCACCAGCGGGCAGCGCGAACGCTTCACCGGGCGCTGCCCCGAGGCGATCCTGCTCTCGCGCCAGCTCTCCTCGCTGGAGTCGGCCCGCGCGGGCAAGTCGCGCAGGTCCGGCCGCAAGCCGCTGACCCACGGCGAGGCCCGCCGCGCGCTCAAGCACGCCAAGGTCACCGCCCGCCGCATCCGCGAGGACGGCGACCCGCTGCACGGCAGCTACGCCCCGCCCTGCCGTTCCTGCACCGCGCTGCTCGCCCACTTCGGGGTACGCGCCGTGGACCCCGCCGCCGAGAAGGGCTGAACCGAACACGATGCCGGACGTCTCCACCACCCGCTTCCCCGTGCCCGTCGACGCCGCGCTGCGCGCCGCCGGGTGGCACCCGGGCCGCTGGGACATCAGGCAGGCCGAGGCCTGGGCCGACGTACTGCGCGCGCACACCTCGCCCGCCGGGCACCGGCACACCGTGTTCCCGGCGGCCGTGGAGGCGTGGGCCGAGTTCGGGGGCCTGCGGCTGACCGCGCCGGGCCCCGGCCGCCACAACGCGCCCGCCACGGTCCGCTTCGACCCGGTGGCCGGGCTGCATCTGGCCCGTACGTTCGCGGACCTCGGCCGGGCGCTGGAGACGGAGCTGGCGCCGCTGGGGGAGGAGGGGGAGCAGCAGGCCGTTCTCGCGATCGACAGTGAGGGGCGGGTGTACAGCATCGACCACACGGGGGACTGGTACCTGGGGGCGGACCTGGACCTGGCCCTGAACACCCTGATGACGGGAGTCCAGCCAATCCGCCTGACGTCCCCGCGTCCCTGACCGGCCCGGGGTGCGTCTGCGGCCCGGTGGGCGGCTGATCGCGCAGTTCCCCGCGCCCCTTAGGTACTCCGCCGCAGCCGGAGAACCGTCCTCGGCCTGCCACACCTATCTTTCGGCTGCGGACCGTGCTGGGTTGCCCGCGCAGTTCCCCGCGCCCCTAAAAACCCTCGTTCGTCTGCGGACCGTGCCCGCTCCTCGCGCAGTTCCCCGCGCCCCTGAGGCACCTGGCCGCCCCCAGAAAACCCAGCTCAGCCACAACCCCCCAGGGGCGCGGGGAACTGCGCGACCAGCCACCCACAACCCGCAGACAAAGCCCCGGCCCAAAAGGGGCGCGGGGAACTGCGCGCTCAGCCACAGACAACTCGCAGACGACCACCGGGCCCTGAAGGGGCGCGGGGAACTGCGCGCTCAGCCCACCACTCGCCCGCAGACGAACCCCGGGCAGTACAGGGGCGCGAGCAACCCACCAC
>NZ_JBJHPC010000979.1:0-1477 GCF_045257485.1 Streptomyces sp. YS-3
GCCACAGCACGCCGATCGCGCCGGGCAGGACCGTCTCGCCTACCACCAGCGCCGCCGTCGCCCCGTTGACCGAGCCGATCTGCAGCGCCACCGTGTGCAGATACATCCCGCCCGCCCCGGCCACCGCGATCGCGTAGAGCGCGGGGTCCGAGAGGAGGCGGCCGAGGTCGAAGGGGTCGACGCCGTTCAGGACGCGGACGCCGACGCCGAGCGCGCCGAAGCCCAGCCCCGACAGCAGACCCGCCACGATCGCCGCCCGGGCGCCCAGCAGACGTACCGCCACCGCCCCGCCCGCCATCAGCAGCACCGACACCACCAGCAGCCACCAGTGCGTGGCCAGGGACGTCTGGCCGCCGCCCTCCGCGCCCGCCGCCGTCGCCAGCAGCACCAGCGCCGAGCAGACCACCGCTATGGAGCCCCACTCCGCCCGGCTCAGCCGCAGACCCAGCAGCCGCACGCTCAGGACCGCCGTGATCACCAGGTTCGCGCTGATGACCGTCTGCGAGAGGAACAGGGGCAGGAGGCGGGCCGCCAGCGCACCCAGGGCGAAGCCCACGAAGTCCAGCACAGTGCCGACCATGAACTCCCAGGTCATCGCCGCCTTGGCGGTCGAGGACAGACTGGGGCCGCCGTGCTGGGTACGGGCCGTCGCCGCCGCCTCGCGGCGCGCGGACTTACGGGATCCCACGGCTTGCAGGACCGAGCCCGTGCCGTAACAGATCGAGGCCGCGATCGCGGTCAGTAGGCCGAGCAGCACCCGGAACTCCGTTCACCGATGTGGGGGGAGGGGGACATCGCCCGCTCCCCGTGCTTCCCAGCGGCAGACGTGCCGGGGCCGCCCGGCGTTGCCTGGTGTGATCTATGCCGTATCCCCGGCGGGGCCGCTCAGGCCGACAGCCGGGCCAGCTCCCCCGCCGCCTCGTCCACCGAGTCCACCAGCGCGATCCGCGCCGCCATCGGGCGGCCCTCGGCGAGCGCCTGGAGCAGCGGCCAGGCCGGCAGGTGCCGCGTCCAGTGCTCCCGGTCCACCAGCACCATCGGCGTCGGCTCGCCCCGCGACCCGTAGTAGTTCGGGGTCGCGTTGTCGAAGATCTCCTGTACGGTCCCGGCGGCGCCCGGCAGGAACACCACGCCCGCGTTGGAGCGGGCCAGGAGGCCGCCCTCGCGGGTGGCGTTGGCGAAGTACTTGGCGATGTGGCCGGCGAACGCGTTGGGCGGCTCATGGCCGTAGAACCAGGTGGGGATGCCGACCGACAGCCCGCCCCGGGGGTGGCGCCCGCGCACCTCGAAGGCGGCCCGCGCCCAGTCCGAGACGGACGGCGTGAACGAGGGTGCCTTGGCGAGCAGTTCCAGCGACTCGCCGAGCACGGCGTCCGCGAACGGCGCCAGGTACGCGCCCAGGTTCGCCGCCTCCATCGCGCCCGGCCCGCCCCCGGTCGCCACGGTGAACCCGGCCCGGGCCAGGGTGCGCCCCAGC
>NZ_JBJHPC010000980.1:0-1465 GCF_045257485.1 Streptomyces sp. YS-3
CGCAGTGGCGCAACCGGGAGACGGCGGCGGTGCGGCTGGCGGCGCTGCTCGCCGAGGCGACCGCGCCGCCGCCGAAGCCGCGGCGGGCGACGCGGATTCCCCGGGGGATCAATGAGCGGCGGTTGCGGGAGAAGAAGGCGCGGGGCTACCAGTCGCGGCCCGTGCGGCCCCGTTTCGTCTCGCCCCGCGCCTTCTTCTCCCGCAACCGCCGCTCATTGATCCCCCGGGGAATCCGCGTCGCCCGCCGCGGCTTCGGCGGCGGCGCGGTCGCCTCGGCGAGCAGCGCCGCCAGCCGCACCGCCGCCGTCTCCCGGTTGCGCCACTGCGAGCGGTGCTCGGACGCCCGGACCGTCACCACCCCGCCCACCAGCCGCGAATCCAGCCGCGCGAGCGCCCGCTCCTTCCACACCTCCGGCAGCGCCTCCGTACGACCGAGGTCGAAGCGGAGCTCCACCTGCGAGTCGCTGGTGTTGACGTGCTGCCCGCCGGGCCCGGAGGACCGCGAGAAACGCCACATGAGCTCGGCCTCCGGAAGGGAGACGGAGCCGCGGATGAGGTAGGGCCCGGACATGGGCTCCATGGTCCCCCGCGCGACGCGCCGCGTCACCCTCTTTTGTACGACACCCGTCTGCCCGTACCCGGCAAAGAAAGTAAAGACAACTGGAACCCGGCATCCCCTGCCGACGTTATGAGGGGTGACGGTAGCTTCGGGAACGGCCGTAGCCCGCACATCACGATGAAAGGGACATCCCATGGCTGTAAGCCTGTCCAAGGGCGGCAACGTCTCGCTCACCAAGGAGGCCCCGGGCCTGACCGCCGTCACGGTGGGCCTCGGCTGGGACGTCCGCACCACCACCGGCACCGACTTCGACCTCGACGCCTCCGCGATCGCGGTCAACCCGGCGGGCAAGGTCTACTCGGACGCCCACTTCGTCTTCTTCAACAACAAGTCCACCCCGGACCAGACCATCGTCCACACCGGTGACAACGTCACGGGCCAGGGCGAGGGCGACGACGAGCAGATCAACGTCAACCTGGCCGGCCTCCCCGCCGACGTCGACAAGATCGTCTTCCCGGTCTCGATCTACGACGCGGAGAACCGCTCGCAGAACTTCGGCCAGGTCCGCAACGCCTTCATCCGCATCATCAACCAGGCCGGCGGCGCCGAGATCGCCCGCTACGACCTGAGCGAGGACGCCGCCACCGAGACCGCCATGGTCTTCGGCGAGCTGTACCGCAACGGTGCGGAGTGGAAGTTCCGCGCGGTCGGCCAGGGGTATGCCTCGGGCCTCGTCGGCATCGCCCAGGACTTCGGCGTCAACGTCTGACCGACCGCCACCGGCACAGGCGCCGACACCAGCACAGGCACCGCCACCACCACCGGCGCCACCGCCTGAGACAACGACCGCCGAAGCCCCCCGCGCGCCCCGCGCCGGGGGGCTTCGGCGTGCCCGCGCCCGTACCC
>NZ_JBJHPC010000099.1:0-16731 GCF_045257485.1 Streptomyces sp. YS-3
GCCCTTGGCCGTGAGCCCGTAACCGCGGGCGGCCTTGAGGACGTTGCTGGCCCGCGAGCCGTCGCGGGAGACGCCGCAGGCGATGCGCAGCTCCTCCAGCGGCACATGGCGGCCGTGGTGCGCGAGCACCATCGCCAGCGAGGCGGCGCCGAGGGCGAAGCGGGCGAGGGCCGTGCGCAGCCCCACCGTCCTCCAGATGGAGGCCCTGGAGTGCGGCGCCGCCTCGCTGGCGATGGTGCTCGCGCACCACGGCCGCCATGTGCCGCTGGAGGAGCTGCGCATCGCCTGCGGCGTCTCCCGCGACGGCTCGCGGGCCAGCAACGTCCTCAAGGCCGCCCGCGGTTACGGGCTCACGGCCAAGGGCATGCAGATGGAGCCCGCCGCGCTGGCGGAGGTGCCGGCCCCGGCCATCCTGTTCTGGGAGTTCAACCACTACGTCGTCTACGACGGCATGGGCCGCCGCTTCGGGCGGCGCGGTGTGTACATCAACGATCCCGACAAGGGCCGCCGGTTCGTGCCCGCCGAGGACTTCGACACCAGCTTCACCGGCGTCGTCCTCGTCCTCGAACCCGGTGCCGGGTTCCGGCGCGGCGGTCGCAGGCCCGGGGTGCTGGGCGCGCTGCCGACGCGGCTGCGCGGCACCACCGGCACCATGCTGGTCGCCCTGCTCGCCAGTCTGCTGCTGGTGGCGGTCGGCGCGGCGCTGCCCGCGCTGAGCCGTACGTACATCGACACCTTCCTGATCGGCGAGCAGACCTCGCTGCTCGGCACGCTGTTCGCCGCCATGGGCGCGGCGGTGGCGCTCACCGCCGCGCTGACCTGGCTCCAGCAGGCCAATCTGCTGCGCGGGCGGATGATCTCCTCGACGCTCGGCGGCGCCCGCTTCTTCCGGCACCTGCTGCGGCTGCCGGTCACCTTCTTCGCCCAGCGCAGCCCCGCCGACCTCGTCCAGCGGCTCCAGTCCAACGACGCGGTCGCCGAGACCCTGGCCCGCGACCTGACCGCGGCGGCCGTCGACGGCGTCGTGGTGCTCCTCTACGCCTTCCTGCTGTGGACCTACGACCCGCAGCTCACCGTCATCGGCGTGGGCATCGCGCTGCTCAACGTGGTCGCGATGCGTGTGGTGGTACGACTGCGGGCCACCCGTACGCAGAAGCTGCGGGCCGACAGCGCCCGGCTGACCAACACCTCGTACACCGGCCTCCAGTTGATCGAGACGATGAAGGCGACGGGCGGCGAGGACGGCTACTTCCGCCGCTGGGCGGGGCAGCACGCGACCACGCTGGAGGAGCAGCAGCGCCTGGGCGTGCCGAGCGCGTGGCTGGGGATCGTCGCCCCGCTGCTCGCCACGCTCAACAGCGCGCTCATCCTGTGGATCGGCGGGCTGCGGGCGGTCGAAGGGCAGCTGTCGGTGGGACTGCTGGTGGCGTTCCAGGCGCTGGTCACACGGTTCACGGCGCCGGTCACCCGGCTGAACTCGGTGGCGGGCCGCGTCCAGGACTTCGCGGCCGACGTGGCCCGGCTCAAGGACGTGGAGAACTTCCCGGTGGACGCGCTGTACACCCGTGACGAGCCGGCGGACCGCACCCGCAGGCTGCGGGGCCACGTCACGCTGGAGAACATCACCTTCGGCTACAGCCCGCTGGACGCGCCGCTGCTCTCCGGCTTCTCGCTCTCGGTGGGGCCCGGACAGCAGGTCGCCCTGGTCGGGGGTTCCGGCAGCGGCAAGTCCACGGTGTCCAGGCTGGTCTCGGGGCTCTACACCCCCTGGGAGGGCACCATCCGTATCGACGGACAGCGCCTGGAGGACATCCCCCGCAGCGCGCTCGCCGCCTCGGTGTCCTTCGTCGACCAGGACGTCTTCCTCTTCGAGGGGACCGTACGGGACAACGTGGCGCTGTGGGACCCCTCGATCCCGGACGAGGCGGTCGTCGCCGCCCTGCGGGACGCGGCGCTCCACGAGGTCGTCGCCCGCCGGCCCGGCGGTATCCACGGCCGGGTCGAGCAGGACGGCCGCAACTTCTCCGGCGGACAGCGCCAGCGCCTGGAGATCGCCCGCGCGCTGGTGCGCCGCCCCAGCGTCCTGGTGCTCGACGAGGTGACCAGCGCCCTGGACGCCGAGACCGAGCAGATCATCATCGACAACCTGCGCCGGCGCGGCTGCGCCTGCGTGGTGATCGCCCACCGGCTGAGCACGGTCCGCGACAGCGACGAGATCGTGGTCCTCGACCACGGGTCGGTCGTCGAGCGCGGACGCCACGAGGAGCTGCTCGCGGCGGGCGGTCCGTACGCCGAGCTGGTCAAGGAGCACTGAGGTGACCCTGAACGGCCTTGCCGGCACCGCCCACGACCCCGTCCTCGCGGCGTTCGGCGGCCTCGGCCAGGAGATCGACTGCACCGGGCTGCGGGGGTTCTCCCTGGAGGGTCCGCAGGTGCTGTGGCTGGTCGTGGGCGGCGCCCTGGACCTGTTCGCGGTGGACGCGGCGGCGCAGGGCCACTGGCACTTCCTGGGCCGCCTCGAACCCGGCACGCTTCTGCTCGGCCCGGTCGAGGGCCCGCAGCACACCCTGGTGGGCCGGCCGCTGCGCGCGTGCGTGCTGCGCCGGATCCCGCTGCGGGAGCTGTACCGCGGCGCGGACGCGATGGCGTACGAGGGCGGCTACGGCAGCAGTTACGACACCGGGGACAGCACCCTCAGCCTCCTGGAGCACGCCTTCTCGCTCGGCGTCGGGCGCGGCCAGCGCGTGCTGTTCGAGGCTCCGCTCGACGGCCGGACCACCCTTGAGGAGCCGGTGGCCGACGACGACGTCCTGTGGCTGCCGGTCTCCCCCGGCAGCGTCCAGTACGGCGCCGCGTTCAGCGCCGAGGCGGCCGGGGACCTGCTGGTCGACGGGGCGTTGTGGCAGGGCATGGTCAACCGCCAGCATCGGCTGCTGTCCGCCCTTGACCGCTGGATCGAACGGATGGAGCGGGCGCACGAGGACCGCACGGCGGCCGGCATCAAGGCGGGCGAGGCCGTCCGCGAGGAGGCCGACCGGGCCCTGGTGACCTCCATCGGCCGTCCCGGCAGGACGCCCTCGCGGACGGCCGGGGCGGGCGACGACACCACGTACGCGGTGTGCTCGCTCGTCGCCCGCGCGGCCGGGATCACCCTCACCGAGCCGTCCCTCGGGGGCGCGGTGAGCGAGCGGATCGACCCCGTCGAGCGGGTGGCGGTCGCCTCCCGGGTCCGCAGCCGTCCGGTCCGGCTGGACGGCAGCTGGTGGCGCGAGAACGCGGGCCCGCTGGTCGGCCGCAGGGCGGCGAGCGGAACGCCGGTCGCCCTGCTGTGGCGGCGCGGCGGATACGAGGCGGTGAACCCGGCGACGGGCCGGCGCACCCCGGTCGGCGCGGCCAACGCCGGTGAGTTCGAGGAGCGGGCCGTCATGTTCTACCGGCCGCTGCCGGAAACACCGCTGGGCAAGTGGGGGCTGCTGCGGTTCGGGCTGCGCGGCACCGGCGCCGACCTGCGCAACCTGGTCCTCGCCGGGCTGGTCACGGTGGGTCTGGGCGCCCTGGTGCCGCTGGCCACCGGCCAGGTGCTCGGGGTGTACGTACCGGGGGCGCAGACCTCACTGATCGCCCAGGTCTCGCTGGCGATCATCGTCAGCGGGGTGGTCGCGGCTGCCTTCTCCCTGATGCAGAACCTGACCCTGCTGCGGATGGAGGGGCGGATCGAGAGCACCCTCCAGCCCGCGGTGTGGGACCGGCTGCTGAGGCTGCCGACGCGGTTCTTCACCGAGCGCTCCACCGGTGAGCTGGCGAGCGCGGCGATGGGGGTGAGCGCCATCCGCCGGGTGCTGTCGGGACTGACCCCGGTCGTCGTCCAGGCGGGCACGGTCGGGGCGGTGAACCTGGTGCTGCTGCTCTGCTTCAGCGTTCCGCTCGCCCTGACGGCGCTCGGGATGCTCGCCGTGATCGCGGCGGTCTTCCTCGCCCTCGGCGTCTGGGAGCTGCGCTGGCAGCGCCGGCTGGTCGAGCTGGGCAACAAACTCAACAACCAGGCGTTCCAGACCCTGCGCGGACTGCCCAAGCTGCGGGTCGCGGCGGCGGAGAGCTTCGCGTACGGGGCGTGGGCGCGGGAGTTCGCCCGCAGCCGGGAGCTCCAGCAGCGCGCGGACCGCGTCAAGAACCTGACGACCGTGCTCAACGCCGTCTATCTGCCGCTGTGTTCGCTGGTGATGTTCATGCTGCTCGCGGGACCGGCCCGGGGATCGCTGTCGGCCGGCGCCTTCCTGACGTTCAGCACCTCCGTGACCATGGTGCTCACCTCGGTCACCCAGCTCACCGGGGCGTTCCTGTCGGCGGCTGCCGTGCTGCCGATGTTCGAGCAGATCAAGCCGGTGCTCGACGAGGCGCCCGAGATCAGCGGCTCCGGCGCCCAGCCCGGCGCGCTGTCCGGGGAGATCGAGGCCCGGGGCCTGTCCTTCCGCTACACCGACGACGGCCCGCTGGTCCTGGACGACGTGTCCCTGAAGGTGCGGCCCGGCGAGTTCGTCGCGATCGTCGGCCCCAGCGGCTGCGGCAAGTCGACGCTGCTGCGGCTGCTGATCGGCTTCGACCGGCCGGTCGCGGGCAGCGTCCTGTACGACGGGCAGGACCTCGCCGCGCTCGACCGGGCGGCCGTGCGCCGCCAGTGCGGTGTGGTCCTGCAGAACGCCCAGCCGCTCAGCGGGTCGATCCTGGAGTGCGTCTGCGGCGCGGAGGCGTTCACCCTGGAGGAGGTGTGGGAGGCCGTCGCCATGGCGGGGCTCGCCGAGGACGTCAAGCGGATGCCGATGGGGCTGCACACGATGATCGCGGACGGCGGCGCGGTCTCGGGCGGACAGCGCCAGCGGCTGATGATCGCCCAGGCGCTGGTGCGGCGCCCGCGCGTCCTCTTCTTCGACGAGGCGACCAGCGCGCTCGACAACGAGACCCAGCGGGTCGTCATCGAGAGCACCCGCGCCCTGGACGCCACCCGTGTGGTGATCGCCCACCGGCTCTCCACGGTGCTGGACGCCGACCGCGTGATCGTGATGTCCGAGGGGCGCGTGGTCCAGGAGGGGCCGCCCGCCGAGCTCCTGGCGGACACGGGCGGACGGCTCCACGAGCTGGTGCGGCGGCAGTTGCGGTGACCCCGGCCGGGGTCGCTCAGAAGCTGGCCTGCGCGCGGACGTCGGCGCGGCCCACGGACTCCAGCTCGTACAGGGTGCAGTACAGCCGCCGGATGTACTCGATGTCGCGGTCATGGGCGCGGGCCTCGGCGACGGGATACAGCACCGTCAGCTCGTAACTGCGCTCGCGGTTGATGTCGCCGTCCTTGTCGCGCCACTGGCCGCGGCCCTCCTGGAGGGTGAGGCCGGAGGGGAAGCGCGGGGTGACCACGTCGGCGACGAACTTCATGAACTCGGCGTCGGTGATGGGCGGTTTGCCCTGGTGGCGGCCCGTGCCGAAGTAGAGGTGCGTGGCGATGTGCGGACTGCCGGGCCCTTCGGCGGCGCTCTGCGAGGTCGCGGTGGCGGGCGGAGCCGTCCCGTAGGCGACCTCGGACACCGGTCCCCCGGTGGCGAAGAGGAGGGCGATCGCCACCAGAGCGGCGGCGGCGGGCGTGGAGATCCGAATGTGCGGCATGCGGGTCCTGTCTGTCGACGGATGGTGGGGCCGTTCCCGGAACGGATGGTTCACGGAACAGGGCTGTGCTCGGAACGGGGCCGTTCTCAGACGGAATCGTTCCGGGGGACCGGGGTGTCCGGGCCGCCGGACGGGCCGGGCAGCGACTCCCGCAGGAAGGCCGCCGCGTCCCGCAGGTTCGGCGGGGCGCCGGGGCTCGCCAGCAGCCGGCCCGCCGTGGCCCCGAGCCGCTCGGTGGTGCGTACGGAGCCGATCCCGCCGGCCCGGGGCGCGAGCTCCGTGATCAGGGCCTCCGCCTCGCCCCAGGCCCGCGCCCCGGCCAGCGCCGCCAGGAGCTCCGCCGTGAACAGATGGCGGTAGGAGGGGCCGGGCGCGGTGGTCGCCTCGTACAGCAGAGGGACGGCCCGTCGCCAGGCGCCGAGCCGGGACAGCACCCAGCCCTCGTGGCCGAGGAGTTCGGCCCGGTCGATCCACCACGCCCAGGGCGGGTCGTTCCGGGAGCCGCCGTCGAGGAACCGGTCGCGGGCGCGGGAGACGAGGGCCACGGCCTCGCGGTCGCCGCCCAGCATGGCGGTCGCGTGCGCCCGGCGGACCAGGACGAGACTGTCCACCAGGGCGGGCAGCGGCCGGGGCCCGGCCACCCGCGAGGCCGTCTCCAACGCGGCCCCCGGACGGCCGGTGTGGGCCTCCAGCATGCTGTGGTTGAGGAGGGTCAGCCGGGCCGTGCCCCGGTCGCCGCAGAGCTCCGCGAGGGCGAGGGCGCGCGCGTTCATCCGGCGGGCCCGCCGGTAGTGGCCCGCGTCGAAGAGGATCCAGCCGATCACCTCGCTCAACTCGGCCAGGGCGGCGAGCAGATCCCGGTCGCGGACGCCCGTCCGGGCGGGGTGGGCCGACAGCTGCGGGATACGGCGCAGCAGCTCGCGCACGGCGGGCACGGCGGCCGTGGCGCCGCGCGAGGCGTCGAGGGCGACCAGGTCGTTGATCGCGCCGAGGGCCACGGGGACCAGGGCGGCCGGGTCCTCGTGGGTTCCCTCGGGGCGGCGGGTCCCGCCCTGCCCCGCGCACGCCTGCGCGCGGGCCGCGAAGGCCCGGGCCGTTCGCCCGTTCATGAGGTGACCCGGGCCTCGGCGCGCCGGGGGCGGCGCTGGGCGAGGGCGGTGAAGGACGAGGCGACCTCGGTCAGCCACTCCACCTCGTCGCGGAAGTCCTCGTACGGCGGCCGGGCGGGGATGTCGGAGGCGTCGGCCCGCTCGGCCCGCTCCTCGGGCGGACGGCTCAGCACGGCCCGTACCTGGAGCGCCTCGCCCAGCGGGGAGGTGGGGTCCTCGGGCAGGTCGAGGGAGCGGGCCTCGCGTGCGAACTCGGCGAGGGAGAGCGAGGTGCGAAGGGTCAGCTGGCCGTCGCGGATCTCGATGACGCGCCGGTAGAGGCTGTAGTGGAGGTCGCGCGGCGGGATGAGATCGCGCGGCCAGGAGCGGGGCGGGTCGAGCGCGATGTCCGGCGACGCCTGGTAGAGCGCCCACCACAGCGGTCGCAGCCGCAGATACGAGCGGTAGCTGCGCAGCCAGCCGAGCGCGCGGGTGATGTGGATGCCCCAGGACGGGATGGTCCAGCCGGTGATCTGGAGCAGGGCCCCGACGCTGCCGCACGACCACTGCACGGGGTCGAGGGCGGAGCCGTCGAAGTGCATCCGGGTGCCGGCGATCTGGATGCCCCGGGTGACGCAGTAGACCAGGATCAGGCTCGCGCCGAGCGTCACCGTCCGCATGCCGACCTTGAGCCACTGCCGGTTGGCCATCGTGGTGAACCGCAGGGAGAGCCGGACGGTCTCGAATTGGCCGATGGCACAGAGCACCAGATAGAACGACATGTACAGCGCGTATTCGCCGTGCTGAATGCTGAGCAGGATCGTCGAGGTGGCCGTCGTGGACTTCGTCACCGGGCCGACGGCGATGGACGCGGCCACCAGCACACCGAGCGCGACCCCGAAGAACAGCACCCGGCGCCGGGCCCGGAGCCGGGCCTCCTCGGGCGGGCAGGACCAGTACACCAGGACGACCTGCTGCGCGGCGGTGAGTACGACGACCGCCACCTGCACGATGAGCGAAGTGACGTTGGGGCGTCCGAAGAGGGCCGAGATGTGCACCCGCAGGGCGTCCAGGTCGACCAGGAAGCTGATCCCGGAACAGAGGAAATAGGTGCACAGGGCCCACAGGGCGGTGTCGTGCTTTCTGCGCAGGAGATCCGGCAGCCGGTAGGCGAACGCCGCGAGGCCGCCGAGGGCGCAGGTCCACGCCAGCAATCCGTAGACAGTGTTCATCCGTTGCCAGTCACCCGTTGCCAGTCATCCGTTGTCCGGCTTTCCCACACCGCTCTCGATCCGGGCGACGACCTCCGCGGCCTCGTCCGGGACGCCCCAGGCGGGTTCGAGCCATCGCTTGGTGGCCCGGGCCAGGATCAACGAGGCCATCGTCTCGGCCTCCTGCTCCTCGTCGTCGCTGTAGCGCGAGCGCATCAGCATGCTCTGGACCACTCCCGGCTCCACGTCCGAGAACAGCCGCCCCGCGTCGGTCCGGTCGAAATTCACCGAGCCCCGGTGCTGGAAGGCGATATGCGCCAGCTCATGGGCGATGATGTGTTCTTTGTGTGATTGCGATGCGGCCTTCTCGTAAGCGATGACATCGAAGTCGTCCATTTTCAGCCAAAGGCCGAAGAGATGGCGCTCGGGGAACGGCATCGGAATGAGATGGATCGGCCGCCGGTTCTGCGCACTGAGATAGCGGTGCAGTTCCTCGATGCCGCAACCGTGCTCCATGCCCCACTGCGCGAGCAGCGCCTCACAGGTATGACGGACCTTTTTCAGACGGCGCCTGCGCCGACGGTCCTCCGCTGACGGTAACGCTGAGTCAGGCAGCACGGAATTGACCCTCACTGATTCAACGAGCCCGTGGTGCAGGGCCCCTGATCCCCGCGGACAATGCGGCCATGATGCCATACGGTCAACTCGGACAAGATTGCCGTGAGTTCCCTTCGGACGGGTGGGGCGGAAAAGCGCCGGTGCCCCTTTCGCCCGGGTCATGGTGAATGGGTGCGGACGATCCCGTGAGGGGGACTCCGGTGCCGCCCCGCCGCGCGGCGACGATCTCGGCCGCGATGGACAGCGCGGTCTCCTCGGGGGTCCGGGCGCCGAGGTCGAGGCCGATCGGCGAGCGCAGCCGGGCCCGTTCGCGCTCGGTGAGGCCGATCTCGCGCAGCCGGCGGTCGCGGTCCTCGTGGGTGCGGCGCGAGCCCATCGCGCCGACGAAGGCGAGCGGCAGCCGCAGCGCCGTCTCCAGCAGGGGCACGTCGAACTTGGCGTCATGGGTCAGCACGCACACCACCGTGCGCCCGTCGGTCCGGGTCCGGCGCAGATACCGGTGCGGCCAGTCCACCACCACCTCGTCGGCCTCCGGGAAGCGCTCCCGGGTGGCGAAGACGGGACGCGCGTCGCAGACGGTGACGCGGTAGCCGAGGAACGTGCCCGCCCGCACCAGGGCGGCGGCGAAGTCCACGGCACCGAACACGATCATGCGCGGCGGCGGCACGCTCGACTCGACGAACACGGTGAGCCCGTCCGCACCGCACCGCTCCCCCGTCTCCGTCAGGGTGAACTCCCCGGTGCGCCCCGCGTCCAGCAGGGCGCGCGCCTCGGCCGCCGCGGCGCGGTCGAGGCCGGGAAGCCCGCCGAGGCTTCCTTCGTACGATCCGTCGGGGCGTACGAACAGGGCCCGGCCCAGCCGTCCGGGCGGACCCGCGACCACCCGTGCGAGGGCCGCGGTCCCGCGCCGGGCGGCGGCGGCGAGCGCGGCCTCGACCACCGCCCGGTCCGGCGCGTCCGCGCGCACCGGCGTGACCAGGACGTCCACGACCCCGCCGCAGGTCAGCCCGACCGCGAAGGCGTCCTCGTCGCTGTAGCCGAACCGCTCGCGCACCGCCTCGCCGTCCTGGAGGGCCTGGACGCACAGGTCGTAGACCGCCGCCTCCACACAGCCGCCGGAGACCGACCCGATGGCGGTGCCGTCGCCGTCCACGGCGAGCGCGGCGCCGGGACCGCGCGGGGCGCTGCCGCCCACGGCCACCACCGTGGCCACGGCGAAGTCCCGGCCCTCCCGCGCCCACCGGTCCAGCTCCCCGGCGAGGTCAAGCACCCCGGCTCCCGTCCGGTCCGGCGCCGGCCGCGAGGACCCGGCCGGGGCGGATGGGCAGATCGCGGTGGCGGACGCCGGTCGCGTGCCAGACGGCGTTGGCGACCGCCGCCGCGGCCCCCACGATCCCGATCTCCCCGATGCCCTTGATCCCCACCGGGTCGTCCGCGTCCGGGTCGTCCACCCAGTCCGCCTCGATCCGCGGGACATCGGCGTGCGCCGCGAAGTGGTAGCCCGCGAGGTCCGGCCCGACATGGGCGCCCGAGGCCCGGTCGCGGACCGCCTCCTCGTGCAGCGCCATGGAGATGCCCCAGATCATCCCCCCGGTCAACTGGCCGCGTGCGGTGAGCGGGTTGACGATCCGGCCCGCCGCGAAGATCCCGAGCATCCGCCGGACCCGGACCTCGCCGGTGGCGGGGTCCACGGCGACCTCGGCGAACTGCGCCCCGTAGGAGTGCCGTTCCCTCTCGGGCAGCGCGGCGATCGCGGCGGAGGTGTCCGAGCGGACCGTGAGGCCCTCGGGCGGGAGGTCGCCGCCGAGCGCGAGCTGCTCGTGCAGTCCGGCCGCGGCGGCCATGATCGCCCAGGCCCAGGAGCGGGTGCCCGCCGAGCCGCCGGCCACCATCGCCGGCCCGAAGTCGCTGTCCCCGATCCGGACCCGGACCCGGGCGGGCTCGGTCTCCAGCGCGTCCGCCGCGATCAGCGTCAGCGCGGTGCGGGCGCCCGTGCCGATGTCGGCCGCGCTGATCCGTACCGTGAAGGTGCCGTCCGCCTCGGCCGTCACGGCCGCCGTGGAGGGGCGGGCGCCCGCCGGGAAGGTGGCCGCCGCGGTGCCGGTGCCCAGGAGCCAGCGCCCTTCGCGGCGCACTCCGGGGCGCGGGTCGCGCCCCGCCCAGCCGAACCGCCGGGCGCCCTCCTCGAAGCAGGCGAGCAGACCGCGCCCGGCGAACGGCAGCCCGGAGACGGGCCCGACGGCGGGTTCGTTGCGGGCCCGCAGGGCGATGGGATCGACGCCGCACCGCTCGGCGAGCTCGTCGAGCGCGGACTCCACCGCGAACGAGCCGGGCGCCTCGCCCGGCGCGCGCATCCAGGTCGGCGTCGGCACGTCGAGCCGGACGAGCCGGTTGGCGGTGCGGTGCGCGGCGGCGTCGTACATCACCCGGCCGAACGTGGCGCTCGCCTCGACGAACTCATGGACGGTCGAGGTGGCGTTCCGCGCCTCGTGCCCGAAGGCGCGCAGCCGTCCGTCGGCGTCGGCGCCGAGCCGGACGTGGTGGGCGGTGGGGCTGCGGTAGCCGATGAGCGAGAACATCTGGCGCCGGGTCAGGACGACGCGGACCGGGCGCTGGAGTACGGTCGCCGCCATCGCGGCGGCCACCTGGTGGGGTCGCAGGCCCTTGGAGCCGAAGCCGCCGCCGATGTGCTCGGACAGCACCCGTACGGAGGCGGGTTCGAGCGAGAACAGCTTGGCGAGCTCGTCGGCCACCCATTTGCTGCCCTGGTTGGAGTCGTACACCTCCAGCCGGCCGCCGTCCCAGCGGACGGTTGCCGCGTGCGGCTCCATGGGATTGTGGTGCTCCTCCGGCGTGGTGTAGCGCGCGTCCACGACGACGGCGGACGCGGCGAGTTCCCGCTCCAGGTCCCCCTTGTCCGTCTCCATCGTCTCGCGCGGCTCCGGGGTGTAGACGCCGGGGCCGTCCGGGAGGAACGCGACGTCGTGCGGCTCCTTCTCGTAGCGGACGACCAGTGCCTCGGCGGCCTCCCGGGCCTGTTCGGAGGTCTCGGCGACGACCAGCGCCACCGGCCAGCCGGCACAGGGCACCCGGTCGCTCTGGAAGAGGCCGACGATCGGGTCGGGCCGCCCCAGCAGGCCCACGTAACCGGCGTCGACGCGCGGCGCGTTGCCGTGGTGCAGTACGGCCAGGACGCCCGGCATGGCGAGGACCGGGCCGCTCTCAACGGCGCGGACGCTGCCGCGCGCGACGGTGGACACCACCAGCCAGCCGTGGGCGAGGTCGGCGAAGGGGATCTCCCCGGCGTAGCGGGCCGCGCCGGTGACCTTGGCGCGGCCCTCCACCCGGGTGTGGGCGGTGCCGACGGCGCCGGTGACCCGGGCGGGTCCGGTGGTCGTGGTCATCGGGCGGCCTCCTCGGCGAGTTCGGTGAGCGCGGCCACGACGAGATTGCGTGTGAGCGTCACCTTGTATCCGTTGTGGGGCAGCGCCTTCGCCGCCGCGAGCTCCGCGTCGGCCGCCGAGGCGAAGGCGGCGGCGTCCGCCGGTCCCCCGGTCAGCGCCCGCTCGGCGGTACGGGCCCGCCACGGCCGGGACGCCACGGCCCCCAACGCCAGGCGCACGTCGTGGACGACGCCGTCGCGCAGGTCGAGGGCGGCGGCGATCGAACCGATCGCGAAGGCGTACGAGGCGCGCTCGCGCACCTTGCGGTAGCGCGAGAGGGCGGCGACCGGCGAGGGCGGCAGTGTCACCGCCGTGATCAGCGCACCCGGGGGCAGCGCGGTCTCCCGGTGCGGGGTGTCACCGACCGGCAGGTAGAACGCCTCCAGCGGCAACTCGCCGGGCCCGTCGGCCGTCTCGTAGGAGACGACCGCGTCGAAGGCGGCGAGCGCCACTCCCATGTCGGAGGGGTGCACGGCCACGCAGTGCGCGGAGGCGCCGAGGATCGCGTGGTTGTGGTGCTCGCCCTCGACGGCGGAGCAGCCGCTGCCGGGGGCGCGCTTGTTGCAGGGGGCGGCCAGGTCGGTGAAGTAGCCGCACCGGGTGCGCTGGAGGAGGTTGCCGCCGACGGTGGCCATGTTGCGCAGCTGGCCGGAGGCGCCGGCGAGGACCGCCTGCGCCAACGCCGGATAGCGGAGCCGCACTTCGGGGTGGGCGGCGAGGTCGCTGTTGGTGACGGTCGCGCCGATGCGCAGCCCGCCGTCCTCGGTGGTCTCGATCCGGTCGAGGGGCAGTTCGGTCACGTCGACGAGGAGCGCGGGCCGCTCCACGCCGGACTTCATCAGGTCGACGAGGTTGGTGCCACCGCCGAGGAAACGCGCCTCGGGGTCGGTGCCGAGCAGCGCCACCGCGCCCGGAACGTCGGCCGCGCGCCGGTAGGCGAACTCCCTCATGCCACCGCCTCCGTCCCGGCCGTCCCGCCCTGGGTGGCCCCGGCGGCCCGCGCCACCGCTTCCACGATCGACACATAGGCGCCGCAGCGGCACAGGTTGCCGCTCATGCGCTCGCGGATCTCCTCGGCGGTCAGCTCCGGAGCCCCGGCGTCGGGCCGCACATCGGCGGTCACCGCGCTCGGCCACCCCGCCGCGTGCTCCTCGATCACGGCGATGGCCGAACAGATCTGCCCGGGGGTGCAGTAGCCGCACTGGTAGCCGTCGAGGTCGAGGAAGGCCTGCTGTACGGGATGGAGCCGGTCGCCGTCCGCCAGGCCCTCGATGGTGGTGATCTCGCGCCCCTCGGCGGCCACCGCGAGCTGGAGGCAGGCGAGGGCACGGCGTCCGTCCACCAGGACGGTGCACGCCCCGCACTGCCCCTGGTCGCATCCCTTCTTGGTGCCGGTCAGGTCGAGGCGCTCCCGCAGGGCGTCGAGCAGCGTGGTGCGGTGGTCGACGGGCAGCGGGTACTTCTCGCCGTTGATGTGGAGGGTGATGGCGCTGGACGTCGATGGGGTCATGAGCAGCCTTCTCTCGCGTGGTTGAGGCGAAGCGCCGTCCATCGGGAATCCGCGGGGCGCGGCGGGCGAGAGGCCGGTCGGGCGTGCGCCGGCCGTCCACTCCGGCCGTGTCTGCCGCTATGGTGGACCTAAACGGACAGGTGTCCGTTAGCCTCCGAACCTAACGGACAGCTGTCCGTTTAACAAGAGCCGAATCCGCTGGGATCGTCCGCCCGGCGCCCGCGCACGCGGAGGGAGGACGGGTGCGACAGAAGAAGGGGACCCCGGTGGGCCGAGACACGCCGTTGCGCTCGGACGCGCAGCGCAACCGCGAGCGCATCCTGGAGGTGGCGCTCGCCGAGCTGACCCGCTCGGCCGACGCCCCGCTGAGCGCGATCGCCAAGAAGGCGGGGGTCGGGCAGGGGACGTTCTACCGGCACTTCCCCCACCGCGAGGCGCTGGTCCTGGAGGTCTACCGGTACGAGGTGCAGCAGGTCGCCGAGACCGCGGCCCAGCTCCTGCTGACCCGCACTCCGGACCGGGCCCTGCGCGAGTGGATGGACCGCCTCGCCCAGTACGCGATGGCGAAGGCGGGCCTCGCGGACGCGATGCGCAAGGCCACCGCGCGCGGCACACTGGCCGGGCTCGGCCACGGCCCGATGACCGCGGCGGTCACGCTGCTCCTCGACGCGAACGAGGAGGCGGGGACCATCCGCCCGGGCGTGACCCCCGACGACTTCATGCTCGCCATCGCCGGCCTCTGGCAGATCGATCCGCACAGCGACTGGCAGGCCCGCGCCGGCCGCCTCCTCGACCTGGTCATGGACGGACTGCGGGCGGGGGCGCCGGGGGCGCGCGCCCAGCGCGGCGGCGCTAACCGAGGAAGCTGAGCCGCACCTGCCGGTCCGGGTTGTCCTTGTTCGTGTCGACCAGGCACACCGACTGCCAGGTCCCCAGCTCCAGCCGCCCGGCGACGACGGGCAGCGTGGCGTGCGGCGGCACCAGCGCGGGCAGCACATGGTCGCGGCCGTGGCCGGGGCTGCCGTGCCGGTGCTGCCAGCGGTCGTCGGCCGGGAGGAGCGTGTGCAGCGCGGCCAGCAGGTCGTCGTCGCTGCCCGCGCCGGTCTCCAGGACGGCGATCCCGGCCGTGGCGTGCGGCACGAAGATGTTCAGGAGGCCGTCGCCGCCGCCGGCGGCCTCGCGGAGGAAGCTCTCGCACTCCCGGGTCAGATCGGTCACGGTCTCGGCCGTGCCTGTGGTGAGGCGCAGAACGCGCGTGGTGAAGACGGACATGGCCCCATCCTCGCGCCCCTCGGGCGAGAACGCGCATCCGGCGGGACACGGCGTGGCTCCCCGGGGAAGATCCCCGCACCCCTCTTGGTTGGCAGAACCGTGAACGACTTCGAGGCGCGGGACGTGGACGTGGTGGTCATCGGCGCCGGGCAGGCGGGCCTGTCCGGCGCCTACCATCTGCGCCGGGCCGGTTTCGAGCCGGACCGCGACTTCGTGGTACTCGACCACGCCCCCCGGCCGGGCGGCGCCTGGCAGTTCCGCTGGCCCTCGCTGACGTACGGCAAGGTGCACGGGATGCACGCGCTGCCCGGGATGGAGCTGACCGGCGCGGACCCCGACCGCCCCTCCTCCGCGGTGATCGCGCGGTACTTCGCCGACTACGAGGACGCCTTCGGACTGCGGGTGCACCGGCCGGTGGACGTGAGCGCCGTACGGGAGGGCGAGGGCGGGCGGCTGCGCGTCGAGACGTCCGAGGGCCGATACGCCGCCCGCGCCCTGATCAACGCCACCGGCACCTGGGACCGGCCGTTCTGGCCCCGCTACCCGGGCCAGGAGACCTTCCGGGGGCGTCAGCTGCACACCGCGAACTATCCGGGACCGGAGGAGTTCGCGGGTCAGCGGGTGGTCGTGGTGGGCGGGGGCGCCTCCGGCACCCAGCATCTGATGGAGATCGCGGAGTACGCCGCCGCCACGACCTGGGTGACCCGCCGCCCGCCCGTCTTCCGGGAGGGCCCGTTCACCGAGGAGTGGGGGCGGGCCGCGGTCGCGATGGTCGAGGAGCGCGTACGGCAGGGGCTGGCGCCGCGGAGCGTGGTGTCGGTGACGGGGCTGCCGCTCAACGACGCGATCCGCGCGGCGCGCGAGAGCGGTGTGCTGGAGCGGCTGCCGATGTTCGACCGGATCACGCCGAGCGGGGTGGCGTGGGACGACGGGCGGGTCGTGGACGCGGACGTCATCCTCTGGGCCACCGGGTTTCGGCCCGTGATCGACCATCTGGCCCCGCTGAAGCTGCGTACGCCCGGTGGCGGCATACAGATCGACGGCACTCGCGCCGTCAGGGACGAGCGCGTGCATCTCGTCGGCTACGGGCCCTCCGCGTCCACGATCGGGGCGAACCGTGCCGGTCGCGCGGCCGTTCGGGAGATCAGGGCATTGCTGAGCGCTCCGCCGCTGGAAGTGGCGTGATGGGTGCGGCTGCCGTCCTGGGCTGGGCGCGCATCCCGGCGCCGCCAGGACCGCCGGGCCGGGTCTAACCGGACGTCGTGGTCCGGGTCCTGTTGAACTCCCTCACGTTCCGCTGCTGTTCCGCGTAGTCGGCCGTGAAGCGGGTGTCCCCCGGGGCCACCGTGACGAAGTACAGCCAGTCCCCCGGCGGCGGCGCGATCGCCGCCTTCAGTGCCTGCCGTCCGGGGTTGCCGATCGGGGTCGGCGGCAGACCACCGCGCGCGTAGGTGTTGTACGGGCTGTCGGTGCGGGTGTCGGCGTGCGTGGTCATCAGCGTCGAACGGTTCAGGGCGTAGTTGAGCGTCGAGTCCATCTGCAGCGGCATGCCCTTGGCCAGCCGGTTGTGGACGACCCGGGAGACCTTGCCCATGTCGGGCACGGTGTCGGCCTCGGCCTGCACGATGCTGGCGACGATCACGGTCTGATAGGCCGTCATCCGCATGCGCCGCGCTGCTTCCCCGATGCGGTCCTGGTCGAGGCGCCGGTTGGCGGTGTCGACCATATGGGCGAGCAGCCCGCCCGGAGTCGTCTTGCCGGTCACCGGATAGGTGGCCGGGAAGAGGTAGCCCTCGGGGTTGCCCCTGGCCTCGGCCGGCAGGGCGAGCCGGGTCTTTGACGCCGCCCGGCGGGTGGTGCCCGCCGCCACGCCGAGGCGCCTGTCGACCGCCGCGTACACCTGCCCGGCCCGCCAGCCCTCCGGGACGGCCAGGGGC
>NZ_JBJHPC010000981.1:0-1459 GCF_045257485.1 Streptomyces sp. YS-3
GCGTCGGCGGGCGGGGGGTGGTGCCGCCTGTCGTCCCGCCCGTGGTTCCACCCGCGCTGCCCGTGCCGCCTGCGCCACCGGTGCCGCCTGTGCCGCCGCCCGTGCTTCCGCTTCCGCCGGGTGCCGGGCTTCCGGTGCCGGGTTCGCCCGTGGTGCCCGCGCCGTCTCCGCCGGGGGCCGGGGCCGTGGGGCTTGTGCCCGTGGCGGTGCCGGGGGTGCCGTCGCCCCCGGCCGTGCTGTCTGCGCCCGGCGCCGGGGCACTGTGGTTCTCGTGGGGTCCGCCGCCGTCGCCGGTGGTGCCGCCGGGGACGGCGGGACCGGGCGCGCGGGCGCTCCCGTCCCGTCCGGCCGCGCTCCCCGCCCCGTCCAGCGGAATCAACTCCACCTTGCCGCTGGGCGGAACGGGCCCGCTCGGTGCGGTCTCCGGCCCGGAACCGGCCGCTCCCACGGCCACATAGGGCTTACCGCCCTCCCCGCCGCAGGCGGCCAGTGCGCCGCCCAGGGCGAGCGTGGCAGCCGCCGATACGCCGATCAACGCAGCACGTCGCATCGGGCCAGTGTTGCTGACGACCCGTCAATTGTGAACCCGGCGACGGGACCGGGGACCCGGCGCCCCGCGAGCGCGGCCCCGGGCCGGACGGGCGGGGCGGGGCCGCGACGGCCTAGTCCGCGATCAGACCCTCCCGCAGCTGCGCCAGCGTCCTCGTCAGGAGGCGGGAGACGTGCATCTGGGAGATGCCGACCTCCTCGCCGATCTGGGACTGCGTCATGTTCGCGAAGAAGCGGAGCATGATGATCTGGCGTTCGCGCGGGGGGAGTTTGGCCAGGAGGGGCTTGAGGGACTCGCGGTACTCCACGCCCTCCAGCGCCGCGTCCTCGTAGCCGAGGCGGTCCGCGAGGGAGCCCTCGCCGCCGTCGTCCTCCGGGGAGGGGGAGTCGAGCGAGGAGGCCGTGTACGCGTTGCCGACCGCGAGGCCGTCCACCACGTCCTCCTCGGAGACGCCGAGGACCGCGGCCAGCTCAGGCACCGTCGGGGAGCGGTCGAGCTTCTGGGCCAGCTCGTCGCTCGCCTTGGTCAGGGCCAGACGCAGCTCCTGGAGGCGGCGCGGGACCCGTACCGACCACGACGTGTCGCGGAAGAAGCGCTTGATCTCACCGACCACCGTCGGCATGGCGAAGGTCGGGAACTCCACGCCCCGCTCGCAGTCGAAGCGGTCGATCGCCTTGATCAGGCCGATCGTGCCGACCTGGACGATGTCCTCCATCGGCTCGTTGCGGGAGCGGAACCGCGCCGCCGCGTACCGCACCAGCGGCAGGTTGAGCTCGATCAGGGTGTCGCGTACGTACGTACGCTCCGGGCTCTCCGCGCTGCCCAGCGCGGCCAGCCGCAGGAACAGGGAGCGGGACAGCGTGCGGGTGTCGAGCGGTTCGTGGGAGCCCGTCGTGCCCGCTGCCTCCC
>NZ_JBJHPC010000982.1:0-1454 GCF_045257485.1 Streptomyces sp. YS-3
ACCCCGAAACCCCCGCCGGAGGCGAACCCGCGTGAACGACGCACTCGACGTCGCCCTCCGGCTCCTCGTCGTCTTCGCCGTGTTCCTCGTCCTGCCCCTCGTCATCGGGCAGACCGAGCACAAGGTCATGGCCCATATGCAGGGCCGCCTCGGCCCGATGTACGCCGGCGGCTTCCACGGCTGGGCCCAGCTCGTCGCGGACGGCGTGAAGTTCGCGCAGAAGGAGGACGTGGTCCCGGCCGACGCCGACCGCCGCGTCTTCCAGCTCGCCCCCGCCGTCGCCCTGCTCCCGTACCTCCTCGTCCTGGTCGCGATCCCGATCGGCCCGGGCGAGGGCGCTGTCGGCCAGGTGGTCGACGCGGGCATCTTCTTCGTCCTCGCCGTCATGGGCGTCGGCGTACTCGGCTCGCTGATGGCCGGCTGGGCCTCGGCGAACAAGTTCTCCCTCCTCGGCGGACTGCGCACCGCCGCCCAGCTCCTCGCGTACGAGCTGCCGATGCTGCTCGCCGCCGCCTCCGTGGCGATGGCGGCCGGCACCGTCTCCCTCCCCGGCATCCTCAACGCCTTCGAGTGGTGGTGGCTGCCCTGGCAGATCGTCGGCGCCCTGGTCTTCTTCACCGCCGGCCTCGCCGAACTCCAGCGCCCGCCCTTCGACATGCCCGTCGCCGACTCCGAGATCATCTTCGGCGCGTACACCGAGTACACGGGCCTGCGCTTCGCCCTCTTCCTCCTCGCCGAGTACGCCGGGATCGTCGTCCTGTGCGGCCTCACCACCGTCCTGTTCCTGGGCGGCTGGCACGGCCCCTTCGGCGCGGACGGGCTCGGCTGGGTGTGGACGCTCCTCAAGACCGCGCTCCTCGCCTTCGTCGTCATCTGGCTCCGCGTCAGCTATCCCCGGCTCCGCGAGGACCAGCTCCAGAAGCTCGCCTGGACCACGCTCATCCCGCTCGCTCTCGCGCAGATCGCGCTCACCGGCATCGTGAAGGTGGCGATCAACTGATGGCTGCGCCGCTCCCGCCCGCCCGGCCCCGTATCCCGGGTTCCGGCTTGGCCAAGGGCCTCGCCGTGACCCTCCGCACGATGACCAGGAAAACGGTCACCGCGCAGTACCCGGACGCCCAGCCCGAACTCCCGCCCCGCAGCCGCGGAGTGATCGGCCTGTTCGAGGAGAACTGCACGGTCTGCATGCTCTGCGCCCGCGAGTGCCCCGACTGGTGCATCTACATCGACTCCCACAAGGAGACGATCCCGGCCGCCGCCCCCGGAGGCCGCGAGCGCAGCCGCAACGTCCTCGACCGCTTCGCCATCGACTTCTCCCTCTGCATGTACTGCGGTATCTGCATCGAGGTGTGTCCTTTCGACGCGCTGTTCTGGTCGCCCGAGTTCGAGTACGCGGAGACGGACATCCACGAGCTCACCCACGAGCGCGACAAGCTCCGCGACTGGATGTGGAC
>NZ_JBJHPC010000983.1:0-1447 GCF_045257485.1 Streptomyces sp. YS-3
TGCTGAGGGCGCGGTGGACGGCCTGCTCGGGCCCGGAGCCGCCTTCGCGCCACGGTCGGCGGGAGCCGGATCGGAGCCGCAGCCCGCGAGTGCCGCACTCAGAACGGCAATCGACAGCAGCTTTCGTACAGAAATGGTCACGGGCGGAAGCTATCCGATCATTTGCTGATCGGCGGGGTGCGTCGCCGTCGAGGCCCATATGTTTCCGGCCAATGAGTGAACCGGAGGGAACCACTCCGAGAATCCGGCGCCCGGCACGATCCTCCGACGCCCGCACATCGCCCCGGCGCGTTGTCCGGACCCGGCCGGGTGCCGTCCCGCCGCTGCCCGCCCGACCGGGCCCGGTTCGCCGCCGGGAAGACGCATATGCCGGTCGAGGTGCGCGATCCGGCATGTCTGGAGCGGGTGTTCGCCGCAGTGAAGCGAGAAGCGCGGACTCCGCCCGCGGCGCCGGCCGTGCGGACGTGGGCATTCCCTTTCCCTGCCGCGGGAGTCGGCGGACGCCTCCGCCGAGGCCGGGATCCGTACAGAGCAATCGGTTTCTTTGCCGAGCGCTTACGGAGTTCAATTCCGGCCTCGACGACACGGCCCTTGTCGCTCCGGTGGGCCCGTGGTTAGGCTCCCGCTCGTTTCGAATCCTGCACACTTTCTTCGCAACCTGACCAACTGTGGGGTGGCTGTGCGCGAACCAGGGTTATCGGCCTTGGCAGAGTTGTCACCGGACGGGCCGAAGCGGCCCGAACCGGCCGAGCCGGCGCAGCGGCCCTCCGTGCCGGTGGGGTGCTAGTGGGCTCCGCCACCGCGGCCACCGGCCGGGCGGCCGTCCGCGGGCCGCTGTCCCGGGACGTCCGGCTGTTCTGGTGCGCCAACGCCACCGACGCGCTCGGCACCCAGGCCTCCGGCGTCGTCCTGCCGCTGCTGCTCCTGGGCCTCGGCCACTCCGCCGCGACCGTCGGACTCGTCGCGGGCGTCTCCACCGCGGCCGGGCTGCTCCTCGCCCCCTTCGCCGCCGTGCCCGCCGACCGGGGCGCGCGCAAACCGGTGATGCTCTGGTCCGCTGCGGTCTCCGCGCTCGCCATGGGCGCCGTCGCCGTCGTCGCCGCCACGGGCCGCCCCCCGCTCGCCCTGCTCCTCGGCGCGGTTCTGGTGGAACGATTCTCCACGGCGGTGTACGAGGCCGCCGCCGCCGGCACCGTCGCGCTGATCGCCCCGCCCGCCGACAGCCCCCGGGTGGTGGCCGGACTCTCCGCCGGCGACCAGGGCGCGCTGGTCCTCGGCCCTGCCCTGGGCGGCGCGCTCTACCAGGCCTCCCGCGCCCTGCCCTTCGTCGCGGACGCGGTGTCGTACACGGTCGCGGCGGTCTGTGTGGGCGCCCTGAAGTCGGACCTGCGGCCGGGAGACGGGGGAGCGGCGGGAACCGGCCCGGAGCCGGGCCCGGGGGAAGCAC
>NZ_JBJHPC010000984.1:0-1444 GCF_045257485.1 Streptomyces sp. YS-3
GTGTAGGGGCGGGGCGGGGGCACAGCGGATCCGGTCGTGGTGGGTCGCACGGGAGCCGGACCCGGGCCGGACCGGGCGACAGGTCCCCGGGAACCCGTCGTCTGCCGCTCGCGGGGCCGGTTGTCAGTCCGCCCCGATAACCTCGTAGGTGTGTCGTCCCTTGCGCTGTACCGCCGCTACCGCCCGGAGTCCTTCGCCGAGGTCATCGGGCAGGAGCATGTCACCGACCCGCTGCAGCAGGCGCTGCGGAACAACCGGGTCAATCACGCGTACCTGTTCAGCGGGCCGCGTGGCTGTGGAAAGACGACCAGCGCGCGCATCCTCGCCCGGTGCCTGAACTGTGAGCAGGGGCCCACGCCGACGCCGTGCGGGGAGTGCCAGTCCTGCCGGGACCTCGCGCGCAACGGGCCGGGGTCCATCGACGTCATCGAGATCGACGCCGCCTCCCACGGTGGCGTGGACGACGCCCGTGAGCTGCGCGAGAAGGCCTTCTTCGGGCCGGCCGGCAGCCGGTACAAGATCTACATCATCGACGAGGCCCACATGGTCACCTCGGCGGGGTTCAACGCCCTGCTGAAGGTCGTCGAGGAGCCGCCGGAGCACCTGAAGTTCATCTTCGCCACCACCGAGCCCGAGAAGGTCATCGGGACGATCCGGTCGCGCACCCACCACTACCCCTTCCGGCTCGTGCCGCCCGGCACACTCCGCGAGTACCTGGGCGAGGTCTGCGGGCAGGAGGGCATCCCCGTCGAGGACGGCGTGCTGCCGCTCGTCGTGCGCGCGGGCGCCGGTTCCGTGCGTGACTCGATGTCCGTCATGGACCAGCTCCTCGCCGGCGCCGCCGAGGACGGTGTGACGTACGCCATGGCCACCGCCCTCCTCGGCTACACGGACGGCTCCCTCCTCGACTCCGTGGTGGACGCCTTCGCCTCCGGGGACGGCGCCGCCGCCTTCGAGGTCGTGGACCGGGTCATCGAGGGCGGCAACGACCCCCGCCGGTTCGTCGCCGACCTGCTGGAGCGGCTGCGGGACCTCGTCATCCTCGCCGCCGTGCCGGACGCAGGGGAGAAGGGGCTCATCGACGCGCCCGCCGACGTCGTCGAGCGGATGCAGGCCCAGGCCTCCGTCTTCGGCGCCGCCGAGCTCAGCCGCGCCGCCGACCTCGTCAACACGGGGCTGACGGAGATGCGCGGCGCCACCTCGCCCCGGCTCCAGCTGGAGCTGATCTGCGCGCGCGTGCTGCTGCCCGCCGCGTACGACGACGAGCGCTCGGTCCAGGCCCGGCTCGACCGGCTGGAGCGCGGCGCCCACTTCCAGGCGGGAGCGGGGGCCGGTCCCGCGATGGGATACGTGCCGGGCGCCGAGGCCCATCCGCCGATGCCGCCCACCGTCCAGGCCGGTCACGGTGCCGGGGGCCCCGAGGCCGCCCGGGCCGCCGCACGCG
>NZ_JBJHPC010000985.1:0-1439 GCF_045257485.1 Streptomyces sp. YS-3
CCCGGCGGCCCTCCCCGGGGTACGGTGCCACCCTTCCCCCCGGGGACCGGCAACCCCGCCCGCGCCGCCAGGAGTTGGCTCCCGCTTCCCGGGGAACGCCGACCGGGATCCGAGGTCCTGGAGACGTACCCGGGTACGGACCAATGGCTCCCGGGGTTCACTCGAAGAGCCCGCTCCGTATGTGATTTAGACGACTCGCGTCAGGGGAACTGGCACTGCGTTCCATACGTTCCGTCATGCGCTGTCGCAGCTAGAGCACTTGGCAGGCCACGCGGGCGAGGACGGATGTCGTATACAGCCGCTCGCCGAGGCACTGGGTGCCCCACCCGTGGCCCTGCGTGAGGGAGTTGGCGTCGCGGCGAAGGGGGCGGTACACGGGTACGCTCCTCCTCATCAATCGCCCTGGGGGCCCGAGCTCTTCGTGCATCCCGCGGAGTCCACGATGACGTGGACCCCACCGAACGGGCCTGCGGGATCCGCAGGCCCCGAGGAAAGGGGTGATTGATCCCGATGGCGAAGAAAAAGAAGCCAGAGGGGCACTGCTGCTGCAGGCGGGACCGGCCGTACCGGGCGGCCCGCTGGATGGGTCCGCTCTACACGATCTACAAGGTCGTGCGGGACAACTGGCCCTTCTGACGCGCAAAGCCCCGACCTGACCGGTCGGGGCCGCGCTGCAGTCGGTGTGCTGAGGAGGCCTCACCTGGGAGCTTGGCCGGCGACCGGTGGGGCCTTCCTTGCGGCCGAATGCGGTTACCGTCACGTACGCAAGGAGAACGCCCAGAGTGTGATACCGATCACACTTCCCCGCGACAGTGCCCCCATCTTGCCTTGTGTTGCGCCGGTTGTGCACCAGCTAGCCGTATGTCGATCAGCGCAGTTGAACGCCCGGAATCGGGCAAGGGGGCAGGGTGACGTGCAATCTTCCCGTGAAGAGTGATGCAGATCACACCTGTAAGGGTGAGGCAACACACACCTGACCGGGTGATGTTTTGCGGCAGTTTGCCGGGGGTTCACATCCCCGGGACCGCCGGAATGGAGGCCTCCGTTTGTGCGGGAAGCACTGTACCCGCGCTGACTGACAAAGCGTGCCAACCCGACCGCCTGGCACAGAAGTGCGGGTCACCGTAGGCATCGCCCGGCCCTCCCGGCCCCGGACGGCCCCTGTGTGTCGGCCACTTGAGGGTGCGGCGGGCGCGCGTCGGACGGTCGGGGTGCCGTGCCCGTGAGTATGGGGGCCGGGCCAGGAGAGGTACAGGGCATGAAGAAGAGTTGCCACCCGCGGCGGTGGTGGCGGGCGACCGCCGTGACGGCCGCGCTGGGACTGGCCGCCGGTGCGCTCGGGGCGCCCCGCGTGGCCGCCGCGGATCGCGGGGAGACCGTCCGCCACGCGGCGGCGAGCCCGGGTCGGGGTGGACCGCGCCGGGCGGGGGGTAGCAGTC
>NZ_JBJHPC010000986.1:0-1438 GCF_045257485.1 Streptomyces sp. YS-3
CCCCGCCCCAGGGGCCTCGGGGCGGCGGCTCGGCGCGCGCCCCTCGGACCGACGGGTGTTACTGGAGACCCGCGACGGTCTCGCGGACCTTGGCGTTGATCTCGGCCGGGATCGGCGCGTAGCCGGCGTCGGAGAGGATCTTCTGGCCCTCGTCGCCCGAGGTGTAGGCCAGGAAGGACTTCACCGTGCCGAGGGAGTCGGCCTTGTTGCCCTTGTCGCAGGCGATCTCGTACGTGACGAGGACGATCGGGTAGGCGCCCTCGGCCTTGGTGGCGTAGTCCAGGCCCAGCGCCAGGTCCTTGCCGGTGCCCTTGATCTTGGCGGCGGCGATCGCCTTGGAGGCGTTCTCCGGGGTGGCCTTGACCGGGGCGGCGGCGCCCGTGTTGATGTCCACGGTCTTGATGGACTGCGAGGTGGCGTAGGAGAGCTCGAAGTAGCCGATCGCGCCGTCCGTCTGCTTGACCTGCGCGGCGACACCGGCGGAGCCGGACGCGGCCTGGCCGCCCGGGGCGGGCCACTTCTTCTCGGGGGCGTAGGTCCAGTCGGACTTGGCGGTGGCGCCGAGGTACTTGCCGAGGTTCTGGGTGGTGCCGGAGTCCTCGGAGCGGTGGAACGGCTGGATCGCCTTGTCCGGGAGCTTGGCGCCCGAGTTCAGCTTGGCGATGGCCTCGTCGTTCCACTTCTTGATGTCGCCCTTGAAGATCTTGGCGAGCGTCGGGGCGTCCAGCACCAGGCTGTCGACACCCTCCAGGTGGTAGCCGATCGCGATCGGGCCGCCGACCATCGGGAGGCTGATGCCCTGGCCGCCGGTGCAGATCTTCTTGGAGTTGGCGACCTCCTCCGGCTTGAGCGCGGAGTCGGAGCCGGCGAAGGCGACCGTGCCCTGGTTGAAGTTGATGATGCCCTCGCCGGAGGAGGAGCCCTTGTAGTTGATCTCCACACCCTTGCAGGCCGCCATGTAGTTCTTGACCCAGAGGTCCATGGCGTTCTTCTGCGCGGAGGAACCGGAGGCCAGCAGCTGGCCCTTGGCGCCGTCGCACTTGATGTTCGACGCGGCGCTCGTCTTGCCGCCGGTGCCGCCGGTGGCGCCCGAACCCTTGTCGTTGTCGTCGCTGCCGCACGCCGTGAGGGCCAGGGCGCTGGACACGGCGATGACGCCGAGGGCGGTGGCGCGGAGCCGGTTCTTGCGCTGAAGCTTCACTTTCGGGTGTTCCTTCCAGGAGCCGCCGGGGTCCGTCCGTTGTACGGCGGCGTGCGAAGAGGTGTCCGGTCGGGCGGGGTCGCCTCACACCGTGTAAGGCCGAAATTAGGCAGAACAGGTGAAGGCGCCGACGGAGGAGAGTGAACGGAAGGTGAACCGTGTCGGACAGTGCGGTGCCGACCGTTACCGGTTCGTGTTCGGCCGCCTCCCGGGGTGGGCGGCGCCCGGCCGGAAACC
>NZ_JBJHPC010000987.1:0-1435 GCF_045257485.1 Streptomyces sp. YS-3
GCTGAGGGGGCGGTGGGCGGCTGAGCCGGGCGTGGTGGTCCCCGGCGGCCCGTACGGGTCCGCTTCGGCCCGTGCCGGGCGCGGGCCGGCCCGCTCCGGATAGACTCGGGGTCATGGTCCGCACCCCTCTCACCCCCGAAGAGCGCGAACGTGGCGAGCGGCTGGGCAGGTTGCTGCGGGCCGCCCGGGGCGGGCGCAGCATGAGTGAGGTCGCCGCGGCGGCCGGGCTCTCGGCCGAGACCCTGCGGAAGATCGAGACCGGGCGGGCCCCGACACCCGCTTTCTTCACCGTGGCCGCGCTGGCGGGCGTGCTCGGGCTGTCGCTCGACGAGGTCGCCGGAAGTTGCAGCCTGCTGCCCGCATGAGCGGGTCTCGCGGGGGCGGGCTGTCCTGCCGCGGGTGATTCCTCACTGTTCGCGCTGTTCTGTGCGTGCCTGGGTGGGCCGGGTTCGCTGAACCCCGGAGCGGGCCCGGGCGGATGGATCTGAGACAACTCCGGCGGATTGCTCCGGCGCGGGTGACCTTCGAAGGTGCTGGGCGAGCCCGCGCGGTTCACCGGCGTACGCCGCCGCACCACCAGCCCCCGCCGTGGTCCCCCGGGGCGCGCGGCGGCGCTTCGCGGGGGCGCGCGGCCTCTGTCATCACCTCGCCGTTCGGCGTACGGCCACACCCCGGTATCGCGGTGAAGACCTCGGCGTAACACGGGCGCAATACCGCGGGTATCGAATGCCCGAGGACCGTGGGGGTTCAGTCGACGGTTGGGGGATTGCGCGATGACGGTCAATCAACTCCCGGTGGACATAGGGACGTTCGTACGGTACCTGGGCCGGCTGGCGGCCCTGCTCGACCGGCACGGGGGCTGGTACGCGGTCTTCCGGCAGCGCGACCCCGGCGGCCTGGCGGCCTGCTTCGAGGGCCGTGCGATCCCGCCGTGGGACGTGGTCGAATCGCTGCTCCAGGACCTCGCGCCGACGCACGGCCCGGAGGCGGTGGCCCGCGAGACGGTACGGGCGCGGGCCCTGCACACCGCGGCCACGGCGGCGTACGACACCCGCCCGGGCGGGCGCGAGGCCCTGCGCGAACAGCTCACCGTGATGCTGCGCGAGCAGACGCGTGCGGCGGACCGTCTCCCGGGCGCCGCCCCCAACGAGCTGGCCTGGATCCAGGACGACCTGGCCCGGGCCACCGCCCGCTGTGCCGAACTGCGCGCCCGTATCGCCGCGTTGGGGCCGGAGGTGCCGAGGGGCTGGTTCGGCGAGCGGGCGGTGGCCCGCTCCAGGGGTGAGGGCGCCCCCGTGGCCCCCGCGGCGCCGGACGCTCCCGAGCAGGCCCCTCGCGTACCCGCCGCCCGGCCCGCCGTGCGGCGCCCCTCGCGCGGCGCCCGGTTCGCCGGGATCGAGGCCGGCGGCGGGTACGCGAGGGGCCTGCTCGGGAG
>NZ_JBJHPC010000988.1:0-1423 GCF_045257485.1 Streptomyces sp. YS-3
GGAGGGGGGAGGGGAAGTTGGCTGAAAACATACGGGTCCGTGTGTGCGAACCCGTCAGTCCAACGGCGGACTTTCGCCGTTCGCCCGTCCGTCACGGTGTCGGCCGGGTCCCGGCCGGGCGGTCGTGCGCGCCGCTCGCGCCGTCTGTTCCGTCCGCTCCGTCCGTGCCGTGCGTGCCGTGCGTTCGGAGTGTCGCAGCAGCAGCCGGCAGGCCGCGGTGACGGCCGCGAGCCCGAGGGCCCAGCCGGCCGCGCCGGCGAACGAGGAACCGTAGACGACGAGCACCACCGGGACCAGGACGCAGCTGAACGCCGCCCAGCGCACGACATCGCCCGCGCAGTCACCGGTGCCCGCCGCGGGCCTTCGTACGCCGTGCGCGCCCCTCTGCGGGCTCTCCCGGTGGCGCGGCGCCCCTGGGCCGGGCGCGGGCGCGCCGGGCTCCCGGGGGGTGTGCGCCACCCGGGGGATGCCGCCCGGCGGCGTGGGCGGACAGGCGTCCTGGGCGAACGGCGGGGCGGACACGGGTAGGGGCTCCCTGGGGGGTGCGGTGTGGAACAGCGTCGCGGCGACCGCGTGTCTAACGGGCGGGCACCTGTTCCGGTCACTGCGCGTGCACAGCGGGGGCACAGCCGGGGGACAGCCGGAACCGGCCCGAGGTCACCCAGGCGGATCGAACGTGCACAGAATGTTGAAGACCAGACCTCTGTACCAGCCATCTGCCATTGCCATCCGGGGCGGGCTCGTGCATGCTCCGGGGAACGTCGTGCAGCCCCGGCGGCTCTGGGCAGGAGAGGAGTGTCGCCGTACCCTTGGGGGTATGGGCTTGGGAAGATGATTCCCGGACACAGCTCCGCCGCCAACTGTCGCCCTCCATGAGGATCCAAACGCCGAGACACCCATGGCCGGTCAAGAATTTTCCGAACCCGCGGACCGCAAGCAGGTAGCCGACCCGACGTCGGACCTCCAGGCGGCGGAAGAGCCACGTCTGTCCTGCGACCCCGCATTCCGGCACGGAGTGGTGGTCGGGTTCGACGGCTCGACGTCCAGTGAGCGCGCCCTGGCGTACGCCATCGGCATGGCCAGACGCTCCGGCTCCGGCCTGATCATCGTGCACGTCGCCAACCGGCTGCCCACCACCGTGTGGGCGGGGTGCGAGCCGCCGGTCTTCGTGGATGTGCCGGACCACCGTACGGAAGTGCTCGGCCTGGAGCTGGCCTGCGCGGACTACCTCACCGAGGTCTCCTGGATCCTCGTCGAGCGTGGCGGGGACATCTGCCACGAACTGGAAGAAGTCGGTCGGGAGTACGCGGCGGACGCGATCGTCGTCGGCTCGACCCATGGCATCGTCGGCCGGATCTTCGGCTCGGTCGCCGGGCGGCTGGCCCGGCGCGCCCAGCGCCCCGTGGTCGTCATCCCGTAACCC
>NZ_JBJHPC010000989.1:0-1421 GCF_045257485.1 Streptomyces sp. YS-3
CCCCTACGCCAAGAACCTCCTCACCCGCTGGACCGAACCGCACCGCAAGTACCACACCGCCGACCACCCCCTACGCCAAGAACCTCCTCACCCGCTGGACCGAACCGCACCGCAAGTACCACACCGCCGACCACCTCACCGCCGTGCTGCGCCACATCGACACCCTCGCCGACCACGCCGCCGCCCCCGAACTCGTCCGCCTCGCCGCGTGGTTCCACGACGCCGTGTACCGACCGGACCGTTCCGAGAACGAGGAGCGCAGCGCGGCGCTGGCCGAACGGGCGCTGCCCGAGGCCGGGTTGGGGGCGGCGGACACCGCCGAGGTCGCCCGGCTCGTACGGCTCACCGTCACCCACGACCCCGCCGAGGGCGACACCAACGGCGAGGTCCTGTGCGACGCGGACCTCGCGGTGCTGGCGGGCGGCCCGGAGGAGTACGCCGCGTACGCCGCCGCCGTCCGCGAGGAGTACGCCTTCGTCCCCGACGACGCCTTCCGCACCGGCCGCGCCCAGGTCCTGCGTCAGCTCCTCGCCCTGCCAAGGCTCTTCCGTACCCCGTACGGCACCAGGGAGTGGGAGACCCGCGCCCGCGAGAACCTCACGACGGAGCTGGAGCTCCTGACCGGCTGAGCGGCACGGCAGAACGGCTACGGCGCGGCGCGCCCCTTGGGGCGCCGCGCCGTAGCCCCCGTCAGCCGCCGCACCAGCTCCTTGGAGCCGACCTCCACCGCCCCGGCCCGCACCGCGTCCGCGTACCGCGACTCCGGTACGTCGTAGTGGTCGCGGTCGAAGGCGCGCGGCGGGCAGCCGACGGCGGCGGCGAAGGCGTGCAGTTCCTCGTACGACACATCGCTGACCAGGTGCGACCACATACGGCCGTGGCCCGGCCAGGTGGGCGGGTCGATGTAGAGCGTCATGCCAGCGGGCCGGTGCCCAGGCCGCCGACCGGGGCCACCGTCACTCCCGCCTTGCCGCACACCCAGTGCGGGTCGGGGCCGAGCTCGGGCTCCACGTCGAGGGCGTGCGGGTCCCCCGCGTGGCAGACGGGGCAGATGGGCCAGCGGCCGTACTTCTCCAGCAGCGCGTCCTGCACGTCCTGCGCGACCAGCCCGGCGACGTACGACGCTCCGTCCGGCCACTGCTCCACCCACCAGCGCCGGTGCGTCACCGCGTCCTCGACCAGGGAGACCACATCGGCCCGGGCCACGTCGCGCGCGGCCAGATCCGCCAGCACCAGGGCGCGGGCGGCGTGCAGGTACTGCTCCAGGGAGTCGACGTCGTCCATGGAGCCATTGTCACCCCATCCGCCACTTCCGCCCGTCCCGAGCCGAGGGGTTGACCCCGCCCCACCTGCGAAAATATCTTTCAAGGGTGACCCATGACGTGAAGGAAACTCCCGCCGGCGATCCGGCTCCCCCGGCC
>NZ_JBJHPC010000990.1:0-1406 GCF_045257485.1 Streptomyces sp. YS-3
CTGGGGGACCGCCTCGCCGCCCTGGTCGACGGCGAGCTCAGCCATGACGCGCGCGAGCGCGTCCTGTCGCATCTGGCCACCTGCCCCAAGTGCAAGGCCGAGGCCGACGCCCAGCGCCGCGTCAAGAGCGTCTTCGCCCAGACGACGCAGCCCACCCCCTCCGAGGGGCTGCTGGCGCGGCTCCAGGGGCTGCCCGGGGGCCCCGGAGGTGACGACGAGGGTCGGGGACCATTCGGCGGGGGCCGCCTCGCCGGAGGGGTCTTCACCCCCGGCGCCCTGAGCGGTCCGGGCGACCCGGCCGGCCGCTTCGGCTACGCGCCGGGCGGGGCGCACGGGGCCGTCCTCGGCGGCGGACTGCCCGGACGGGGCTTCCGCATCCATGAAGTGGCCCGCGCCGAGGAGCGTTCGGGCTCGCCGTGGCGCGGGCGCAGGATCGCCTTCGCCGCGGCCAGCGCGGTCTCCCTGGCGGCGATCGCGCTCGGCGGCGCGATCCCCTCGGACTCGGGGGCGGACACCAGTGCCCGGGGCGAGGGCTCGGGCAGCAAGGTCACTCCGGTGCGGGCCCAGAGCCCCTCGGCCGGTGCCGCCTCGGGGTCGCCGCTGTCCCTGGAGTCGCAGCGCAGACGTGTCGGCGTGGCGAGCGCGCCGCCGGCCGCGCAGAGCGGCGCGCCGGCTCCGATGGGGCTGGCGGGGCTCAACGGCATACCGTCCCAGCCTGCGCCACAGCAGTTCGGCAACCCGTTCCGCGCGGCCCTGCTGAGCACCTCGGCTCTGCCTCCGCTGATACGGCCGGCGGTCTCCACCCTGGCGGAGCGGCCGGTCCCGTCGCTGTCCCTGCAGCCGGGGGCGAGTCCGTCCTCGTCGCCGACGCGGCTGGCGGCTCCCCGGCACTGACCGCCTGCCCTGCGCTCCTCCCGGCAAACCTGATTGAATCCCTGGGAGGGGTGCCTTCCGGGGCACGCGGGACAGTTGCGGGGAGAGCATGAACGACGGGAAGCCCACCGGGCCCAAGGCGAGATGGTGGAGCCGTCCCACCCCGCGCGAGGACGGCTCCGCGGCCGAGGAGACGTACGACCTGGCCCCGCCCGGGGGCGCGACGCCGGACGCGTCCGCTCCGGGCGGTCCGGCCGCGCCCCAGGCCGCCGTGCCGGAAGGTTCCGGCGACCGGGACATGCCGTACGCGCTGGCACCGGGGGCGCCCGTCGAGGACGAGTCCGCGTACCGACTGGCGCCGCCCGCACCGGCCGGCCCGGGATCGGTGACGCCCGCCGGTGCGGGACCTGTGGTGCCCACCGGCCCTGGGCCCATGGCCTCCGCCGTTCCGGAACCGGTTGCGCCCACTGGGCCTGAGCCCACGGCTCCCGCCGGTCCGGAACCGGTGCCGCCCACCGGACCTGGGCCCACGG
>NZ_JBJHPC010000100.1:0-16699 GCF_045257485.1 Streptomyces sp. YS-3
TGCTTTGTCTGCGGACCGTGGGTGGGCGCGGGTGCGGTGTGCGGTGCTTCGTCTGCGGACCGTGGGTGGCTGGTCGCGCAGTTCCCCGCGCCCCTGAAGGCCTGTGGCTGAGCTGGGTTCCCCGGCTGCGGCGGACGACCTGAGGGGCGCGGGGAACTGCGCGAGCAACCCACCACGGTCCGCAGGCGAAGGCCGGGCCTCGAAGGGGCGCGGGGAACTGCGCGAGCGACCCACCACGGTCCGCAGGCGAAGGCCGGGCCTCGAAGGGGCGCGGGGAACTGCGCGAGCAACCCACCACCGGCCCGCAGACGAAGACCGGGCCTTGAAGGGGCGCGGGGAACTGCGCGAGCGACCCACCACCGGCCCGCAGACGAACACCGGGCACCACCGGCCCCCGGCCGGCCGGCTACGCGATCTCCGCCCGTACCGCGTCGGTGAACGCGGGCCACACCTCGACCGCCCACGGCCCGAACGCCCGGTCCGTCAGGGCCACACACGCGGCCGACGCCTCCGGGTCGACCCACAGGAACGTCCCGGCCTGCCCGAAGTGCCCGAAGGTCCGGGGCGAGGACGAAAGCCCCGTCCAGTGGGGCGACTTCGAGGACCGGATCTCGAACCCCAGCCCCCAGTCGTTGGGGCTCTGGTGCCCGTACCCCGGCAGCACCCCCTTCGTCCCCGGGAACTGCACGGTCATCGCCTCGGCGACCGTCATCGGATGCAGCAGCCGCGGCGCCTGCACCTCCGCCGCGAACCGCGCCAGGTCGTCGACGGTCGAGACGCCGTCCTTGGCGGGCGAGCCATCGAGCGTGGTGGACGTCATCCCGAGCGGTTCGAGCACGCCCTGCCGCAGATACTCCGCGAACGGGATGCCCGTCGCCTTGGCGATGTGGTCGCCCAGCACCTCGAAGCCGGCGTTGGAGTAGAGCCGCCGCTCCCCGGGCACCCCCATCACCCGGTGCTCGTCGAACGCGAGCCCCGAGGTGTGCGCCAGCAGGTGCCGTACGGTCGAGCCCTCGGGTCCGGCGGGCTCGTCCAGCTCGACGGCGCCCTCCTCGTACGCGACCAGCGTGGCGTACGCGGTGAGCGGCTTGGTGACGGAGGCCAGCGGGAAGCGCTGCCCGGTGGGGCCGTGCGCCCCGACGACGGTGCCGTCCGCCCGGACGACGGCCGCCGCCGCGTGCGGCACGGGCCAGTTCTCGATCAGCGCCAGGCTCTTCATGCGTACGAGCCTAAACGGTCCCGCCGGGACGCCCGCGGCACAATCCCCTTGCTTGGAGTGCACTCCAACCTTCTAGGTTGGGGGTCATGACGGTGATCGAGAGCATGCCTGTGAAGCCGGCGGTCGTGGACCTGTGCAAGGCCCGCCCGACGCACCCGCGCCCCGACGGCCAGGACCGCTACACGATCAGCGAGGTCGCGGCGGTGAGCGGGCTCTCCGCGCACACCCTGCGCTGGTACGAGCGGATCGGTCTCATGCCGCACGTGGACCGCTCGCACACCGGGCAGCGGCGGTTCACCAACAAGGACCTCGACTGGCTGACCTTCGTCGGCAAGCTGCGGCTGACCGGGATGCCGGTCGCGGACATGGTCCGCTACGCGGAGCTGGTCCGGGAGGGCGCGCACACCTTCGACGCGCGGCGGGAGCTTCTGGAGCAGACCCGGCGCGACGTGCTGACCCGCATGGCGGAGCTCCAGGACACCCTCGCCGTGCTCGACCACAAGATCAACTTTTACGCGGACGCCCGACCGGTGTCGGAAACGGTCTGAGCGACGGCGGCCCACCGCACACCCGAGCCCCACCGCACACCCCAGCCCCACCATTCACCCGAGCCCCACCGCTCACAGCTCCGCCAGCAACTCCGCCTTCTTCGCGCTGAATTCGTCGTCCGTCACCAGCCCGGCCCGGTGGAGTTCACCCAGGTGCCGGATCCTTTCGGCGATGTCGGCGGGGTCGCGCCGCCCGGCGGCCACCGTGGCCACCGGGACCGGGACCGGGGCGCCGGCCGAGCCCCGGATCGCCTGGAGGACCGCCGCGGCGAACGGCAGCGACTCGTGGACCGGCCCGTACCCCAGGCCGAAGACGACCGCCGCCGGGTCCTGGTCGGCCTGCGGCGCCGCGGCCCCGGCATCCCGCCGCAGCAGCCGCAGATAGCCGTCGAAGACCTCCGGCGAGCGCCACTCGACCCCGCAGAGCGAGGCCAGCGGGAACGTCTGGTCGCCCGCCTTCCACTTCGCCGAGGAGGCGCCCGTCCAGAACCAGCGGAAGGACACCTGGCGGCCGTCGAAGGACGCCTTCCCGTCGTACGCCTTGAAGCTCTGCGGCAGCTCGGGCGCGGCCACCAGATACCGCTCCGACGGCTCGTCCGCGTCCGGGCCGAGCAGCGCGCGCAGCTCGTCCGCGTAGTACTCGGCGAGCGTCTCGCGCTCCGCGGGCAGCACCAGGCGGTACGGATCGCACCCGTCCTTCAGCTGCCCCGCCGCGGCTTCCATCAGCGGATCGGCGCCAGGTCTCGGCACCGCGTGCAGCACCACCGTGCCGCGCTTGCCCGGGGTCAGCGTCACCGACTCCAACGCTTCGTGGGGGACGCGCCGTTCGCGCAGCGCCGTGAAGAGCTTCGGCGTGCGTATCCCCCGTTCGAAGCGGATGAGTACGGAGTCGGACTCGAACTCCCAGGTGGCATGAATTCCGGCCAGCACATCACCCATGCGCCTCATCGTAGGCGGCGCGCGCCCGCGCGTCCCCCCTCGGCGCCGGCCGCAATGTCACACGTATGTATGCGGCGCCACCGATTTCTACGCGCGTCAGGCCGCGTCCGCGCCGGAAATACCGCGTTGGCAGGCCGTATTGCCTTTGAGACAGCTGACCGACTCGTACGAACCGACGCCGATGGCGGCGAAGTTGGCGAGGCTCTGGGTGCCGGGCACGAAATAACCCGCGTGGCCCACGGCGCCGGCCGCCGAGAGCACCCGCGCGCCGAACCCGGAGGAGACCGGGTCCGCGCCGTGGCCCAGGCCCGCGACGTCCAGGTGCGGCACGTCCTCGATCCAGTCGTCGCGGTCCCGCATCGCCCAGACCCGGGCGGAGGTGCCCAGGTGGGAGGCGCTCTGGGTGCGCATGCCGGGGCTGCCCGCGACCGCGATGTCGACCACGCGGGGCGGCAGCCGGTGCGCGGCGACGCCGCACAGCACCGAGCCGTAGCTGTGGCAGAACAGGGAGACCGGCGCATTGCCCGGCAGGGCGCGGACGAGGTGGTCCAGGCGGACCGCCCCCTCCTCGGCCAGCCGGCCGATCGCGGAGTCGATGCCCAGCCCGGCCGGAGTGGTGTAGTCGGCCCACGCGATGACGGCGGTGCGGGTGCGCGGACCCGCCGCGCGCTCCGCCGCGTACAGCGACTGCGCCATGCCCACCGGGGCGGAGTACTGGCGCGTCGTCCTCTCGAACGTCATGGCGCTGGTGTCGACGCCCGGGATGATCACCGAGACCCGCTCGGCGTGTTCGAGGTCGCCGAAGACCTCGGCGACCCGGCCGGTGTCCCAGGGGTCGAAGGCGAGGATCTGGCGGTCGCCCGCGATCAGCGATTCGAACCGGTGCATCCGGCGGCCCGCGCTGCGGCGGCCGTCGAGGGTGAGCCGGGCGTCGTGCATCCGGGCCCGCTCGGTGTCGCGCGCCTCGACCAGGGCGAGGCGGTTCGCCTCGTAGCGCAGCGGGACCGGCGCGCCGTTGAGGTTGCCGACGACCAGCGGATAGCGCCGGGCCAGGTCGGTGCGCTCGGGGGCGCTCAGCGAGGCGAAGAAGCGGGCGAGCCGGCGCGGTGAGGCGTCCGGGGCCGGGAGCTTCTGGCCGTCGAGGCTGCCCCGCGCCCAGGCGGCGAGGGCGACGGCACGCGGCTCGCTCGACCCCTGGTGGCCGCGGACCGCGGTCCAGCCCGAGGTCGCGAGCATCATGAACACGACGGCGAGCGCGAGCAGCGCGCGCCAGACGTTGAGTGTGGGGGAGGAGTCGAAGGAAGTCACTGCGGTACAGAGTAGGAGGCGCGGGAGGCGTGCTGGGGTGACAGTGACTCAGATCACGTTTGAGCAGGTCGTGAAGGGTGAGCTGGTGTCACCGCCCGCGCGCGCGGGCGTACGCTCCGTGCGGCGCGCGCCCGTGATGATCGCGTATGCCCCGGGTGCGTCAGCCGTCCGGCCGAACGCCTTCTCTGCCTGGTCAGGCGCGCCCGTCGGCCGTGAGCGCCGGGCCCGGATGACCGGAACGGGGCCCGGCCGGCCGCCTCGGCGCGTCCGCACCGGTGCCCTCCCGGCTACCTCCACGGGCCGCCCGCGACTCTCGTCACACCGGTGGGCCTGACACCCGGTGCGCCTCCTTCCGTGCCGCCTCGGCCGGGGTCTTTCGTGTCGCCTCCGCCGGGGATTTCACCTCTCCGGGTGAACCTGGGCCGTACGGAAACCCGGGCCCGCCGGGGTGCGTTCTGTGATCAAGGAGGCCACGACAAGCGGGGCCGACGACACGGGGGTTGACCGATGACACGTACGACCACGGCTGCCGCGGCGGCGGCCGTCCTCGCCACCACGGCGTTCCTGCTGCCCACACCCGCGCAGGCGGCCCCGCCACGCCTGGGCACCTGCGCACCGGGCGAGCTGTGCCTGTGGAAGCAGCCGGACTTCAGGGGCGGCCGGCAGGTGTACGACCTGCGGACCGTCGAGATCGAGAGCTGCACGGCGTTACCGGCCGGCACGGACGCGGTGTCCCTGGCCAACCGGACGGGCCGCCCGGTGACGGTGTACCAGTCGGCGGAGTGCGCGGAGACGGCCGAGTTCGCCACCTACCCCGGCGGCGGCTCCTGGGTGCCGCAGAACCCCTACCGGGTGCGGGCCTTCAAGGTGTGGGAGAGCTGAGCTCCCATGAGTGCCTGGGCTGCCATGACCGCATCGGCTCCCGTGCGCGCCTCAGCTCAGGGGCGCGCCCCGGGTGCTCTGCCCGCAGACGCACTCCGCCGGGCCCGTCAGCGCCGCCACCTGCCCGCGCAGCGACCGCACCTCCTGGGCGAGCGTCTCCAGGAGCGCGGTCTGGCGCCGCTCCTCCTCGCCGTCGCGATCGAAGCGCGAGATGAACCAGGCCGCGATGTTCGCGGTCACCACACCGAGCAGGGCGATGCCGGAGAGCATCAGGCCCACGGCGATGAGCCGTCCGAGTCCGGTGGTGGGGGCGTGGTCGCCGTAGCCGACGGTGGTCATCGTGGTGAACGACCACCACACCGCGTCACCCAGCGTCTTGATGTTCCCGCCCGGCGCGCTCCGCTCCACCTCCAGGACGGCCAGCGAGCCGAACATCAGCAGCCCGACCACCGCCCCGCCCACATAGACGGTCAGCTGTATCTGCGGGGCCATCCGCGCCCGCCGTCCCACCAGGGCGAGCGTGGAGACGACCCGGAGCAGCCGCAGCGGCTGGATCAGCGGCAGCACCACGGCGAGCAGGTCCAGCCAGTGCGTGCGGACGAAGTGCAGCTTCCTGCCCGCCAGGGCGAACCGCACCAGGTAGTCGCAGGCGAAAGCGCCCCACACCACCCACTCCGTGCCGACGCACGCCTGGTGCACCCCGTTCCCCGCCCCCGGATGGACGACGGGCACGGTGTAGGCACAGGCGAAGGCGACGGCCAGCGCGAGCAGCGGCCACTGGGTCCGCCGCTCCCATCGCGTCTGCGCGGGAAGTTGCTTCATATGCGCATAGTAAAAGCGTCCCCGCGCCCCTCGGGGGCGCGGGGAACGGCGCGACCGGGCGGGCCCGGCCCGTGGCGGAACGAACACGTCGCACCGCCACGCGCCGGAGCCGAGCCCGTGGCGCGGGTGCTACGCGTCGCCGCCCGCCGCGCCCGGGTCCGCGGCCGTGA
This sequence comes from Streptomyces sp. YS-3, assembly GCF_045257485.1. NCBI lineage: Bacteria > Bacillati > Actinomycetota > Actinomycetes > Kitasatosporales > Streptomycetaceae > Streptomyces > Streptomyces sp. YS-3. The sequence continues at coordinate 5,889 of NZ_JBJHPC010000100.1, forward strand.
CGTCGAGCAGCCGGTAGCGGTCGACGGCCTGCTTCAGCGCCGAGCGGTCCACCTTGCCGTCCCGGGCGAGCTCGGTGAGCACCGCCAGGACGATCGACTGGGCGTCGATGTGGAAGTAACGCCGTGCCGCGCCCCGGGTGTCGGCGAAGCCGAACCCGTCGGCGCCCAGCGAGGTGTACCGGCCGGGCACCCAGCGCGAGATCTGGTCCGGCACGGCCCGCATCCAGTCCGAGACCGCGACGAAGGGGCCGTCGGCGCCGGAGAGCTTGCGGGTGACGTACGGGACGCGCTGCTCCTCCTCCGGGTGGAGCAGGTTGTGCTCCTCCGCCTCCACGGCGTCGCGCCGCAGCTCGTTCCAGGAGGTCGCGGACCAGACGTCGGCCCGGACGTTCCACTCCTCGGCGAGGATCCGCTGTGCCTCGACGGCCCACGGGACGGCCACGCCGGACGCCATGATCTGCGCCGGGATGGTGCCCGCGGTGCCCGGGGCGTAGCGGTGGATGCCCTTGAGGATGCCCTCGACGTCGACGTCCGCCGGCTCGGCCGGGTGCTGGATCGGCTCGTTGTAGACGGTCAGGTAGTAGAAGACGTCCTCGCCGGGCCTGCCGTCGGCGGTCTCGCCGTACATCCGGCGCAGACCGTCCTGGACGATGTGCGCGATCTCGTACCCGAACGCCGGGTCGTAGGCGACACAGCCCGGGTTGGTCGAGGCGAGCAGGTGCGAGTGGCCGTCGGCGTGCTGGAGCCCCTCGCCGGTCAGCGTGGTGCGTCCGGCGGTCGCGCCCAGGACGAAACCGCGCGAGAGCTGGTCGGCCATCTGCCAGAACTGGTCGCCGGTGCGCTGGAAACCGAACATCGAGTAGAAGACGTAGACCGGGATCAGCGGCTCGCCGTGCGTGGCGTACGCCGAGCCCGCGGCGATCAGCGAGGCCGTGCAGCCCGCCTCGGAGATGCCGTCGTGCAGCATCTGGCCGGTCGGGGACTCCTTGTAGGCGAGCAGCAGATCGCGGTCGACCGCCTCGTACTGCTGGCCGAGCGGGTTGTAGATCTTCGCGCTCGGGAAGAACGCGTCCATGCCGAACGTGCGGTACTCGTCCGGCGCGATCAGCACGAACCGCCTGCCGATCTCCTTGTCCCGCATCAGGTCCTTCAGGATGCGGACGAACGCCATGGTGGTGGCGATCGACTGCGCTCCCGAGCCCTTCTTCGCGGCGGCGTAGGTCTTGTCCTCCGGCAGCTGCAGGGGCTTCGCGCGCACCACACGGGTCGGCACATAGCCGCCGAGGCCCTTGCGGCGGTCGTGCATGTACTGGATCTCTTCGGAGTTGCGGCCCGGGTGGTAGTACGGCGGGGCGCCGGCCTCCAGCTGGGCGTCCGTGATCGGGATGTGCAGCCGGTCGCGGAAGCGCTTGAGGTCCTCGACGGTCAGCTTCTTCATCTGATGGGTCGCGTTGCGGCCCTCGAAGTTCGGGCCGAGCGTCCAGCCCTTGACCGTCTGCGCGAGGATCACGGTCGGCTGGCCCTTGTGCGCCTTGGCCGCCGCGTACGCCGCGTACACCTTCTTGTGGTCGTGACCGCCGCGGCCCAGGTGCTGGATCTGCTGGTCGGTCATGTTCTCGACCATGGCGCGCAGCCGGTGGTCGTCGCCGAAGAAGTGCTCGCGGATGTAGGCGCCGGTCTCCGTGGCGTACGTCTGGAACTGGCCGTCCGGCGTGGTGTTCAGCTTGTTGACCAGGATGCCGTCGCGGTCCTGGGCGAGCAGCGGGTCCCAGGAGCGGTCCCACACCAGCTTGATGACGTTCCAGCCGGCGCCGCGGAACTGCGACTCCAGCTCCTGGATGACCTTGCCGTTGCCGCGCACCGGGCCGTCGAGGCGCTGGAGGTTGCAGTTGACGACGAAGGTCAGGTTGTCCAGGCCCTCGCGGGCGGCGATGGAGAGCTGGCCGAGCGACTCCGGCTCGTCCATCTCGCCGTCGCCGAGGTAGGCCCACACATGCGAGTCGGAGGTGTCGGCGATGCCGCGCGCCTCCATGTAGCGGTTCATCCGGGCCTGGTAGATCGCGCCGAGCGGGCCGAGGCCCATCGAGACGGTCGGGAACTCCCAGAAGTCCGGCATCAGCCGCGGGTGCGGGTACGAGGACAGTCCGTACGGCGCCTTGGACTTCTCCTGGCGGAACGCGTCGAGCTGCTGCTCGGAGAGGCGGTCCAGGAGGTAGGCGCGGGCGTAGATCCCGGGGGAGGCGTGCCCCTGGAAGAAGATCTGGTCGCCGCCCCTGCCGTCGTCCTTGCCCCGGAAGAAGTGGTTGAAGCCCACGTCGTAGAGGGAGGCGGAGGAGGCGAAGGTGGCGATGTGGCCGCCGACCCCGATGCCCGGGCGCTGGGCGCGCGAGACCATCACCGCGGCGTTCCACCGGGTGGCGTTGAGGACCTTGCGCTCGATCTCCTCGTTGCCGGGGAAGAACGGTTCGTCCTTGGTGGCGATCGTGTTGACGTAGTCCGTGCTGCGCATCTCGGGCACGGCCACGCGCTTCTCGCGGGCGCGCTCGATGAGTCGGAGCATCAGATAGCGGGCGCGCTCACGCCCCCGCTCGTCGACCGCCGCGTCCAGGGAGGCGAGCCATTCCTCGGTCTCCTCCGGATCGAAGTCCGGGACCTGGCTGGGAAGGCCGCCAATGATGATCGGGTTGCGATCGGATCCGGAAGCCACGCTGTTCCTTCGCTGTCGGGGGGCGTGCGGGGGTGGTGCGCCGCATCCCATCGTGGACCGCGAGGGCGGAAACGTCATCTCTACCGAGGGGTAACGGGGTGTGCGGCAGCCCAAATCGCAACCTTACGCCCAAGGCGTGCGCGTGTTCCCCAAAGGGCGCGTGACCCCGATTGGCGTACGCACGGAGCAGAAGCGTGCAAACTATCTGCAAGGGTGTGGGATGAATCACCACCGGGCCCGGGTTCGCCCGTCACCGGGGGCCGACTGCACCCCAAAGGGCGGGTTCGGGGGCCTGGTACTTGCGCGATTCGTCCCGCCCGTGTGGACTACGCCCAAGCCTCGCGCGTGCGTGGGGCCGCATTACTTACCTAATCAAGATCAGGAGGCAAGCCGTGAGCGCGACCGCGGACCACGCGGAGGAGCGGACCAACCCGGCTGCAAGGCTGGGGTTCGAGCCCGGACAGGTGGTCCAGGAGATCGGCTACGACGAAGACGTCGACCAGGATCTCCGTGAAGGCATCGAGTCCATCATTGGCCAGGATCTCGTGGATGAGGACTACGACGACGTCGCCGACGCCGTGCTGCTGTGGTTCCGCGACGAGGACGGTGACCTCACGGACGCCCTGGTCGATGCCATCGGCCTCCTGGAGGACGGCGGCGTCATCTGGCTGCTGGCTCCCAAGACCGGCCGGGACGGATACATCGAGCCCAGCGACATGAGCGACGCCGCGCAGACCGCCGGTCTCTCGCAGACCAAGAGCATCAGCGTCGGAAAGGACTGGACGGGCAGCCGTCTCGTCGCGCCCAAGCGCTGATCCTCCGCTCTCTCGGGGCCCCCGCCGGCGCACGCCGGCGGGGGCCCTTGCGTAGGGTGGGGCCCATCAGGACGGTCCACGGCGGCCTTCCGCCCGGGCCCAGAGAAGGGATGGCTTTTCCATGGCGATCGAGGTCGGCACCAAGGCCCCGGACTTCGAGCTCAAGGACAACCACGGCCGGACCGTGAAGCTCTCCGACTTCCGCGGCGAGAAGAACGTGGTGCTCCTCTTCTACCCGTTCGCCTTCACCGGCGTCTGCACGGGTGAGCTGTGCGCGCTGCGCGACAACCTGCCGCAGTTCACCGACCGCGACACCCAGCTGCTCGCCGTCTCCAACGACTCGATCCACACCCTGCGCGTCTTCGCCGACCAGGAGGGCCTGGAGTACCCGCTCCTGTCGGACTTCTGGCCGCACGGCGAGGTCTCGCGCGCGTACGGCGTCTTCGACGAGGAGAAGGGCTGCGCGGTGCGCGGCACCTTCGTCATCGACAAGGACGGCGTGGTCCGCTGGACCGTCGAGAACGGTCTGCCGGACGCCCGGGACCTGAATGACTACGTCAAGGCGCTCGACACCCTGTGATCCATCGGTCGAATCGCCTGTTTGAGGCGGGAACCGGTCACTAGGATCCAGACGTTGATCCGATGCCAACGCACGACGGGGACGCTGACCTAAGCCGGCCCCTCACACCATTGGGAGGACTCGTGGGAGTCAGCCTCAGCAAGGGCGGCAACGTCTCGCTGACCAAGGCCGCCCCCAACCTGACCGCGGTCATCGTCGGTCTGGGCTGGGACGCTCGTACCACCACCGGGGGTGACTTCGACCTGGACGCCAGCGCACTGCTGACCAACGACCAGGGCAAGGTCGCCAACGACTCGAACTTCGTCTTCTTCAACAACCTCAAGAGCCCCGACGGCTCCGTCGAGCACACCGGTGACAACCTCACCGGTGAGGGCGAGGGCGACGACGAGGTCATCAAGGTGAACCTGGCCGGGGTCCCGGCCGATGTTCACAAGATCGTGTTCCCGGTCTCGATCTACGAGGCCGAGAGCCGCCAGCAGTCGTTCGGCCAGGTCCGCAACGCGTACATCCGCGTGGTGAACCAGGCCGACAACACCGAGCTCGCCCGGTACGACCTGAGCGAGGACGCCTCGACGGAGACCGCCATGGTCTTCGGCGAGCTGTACCGCAACGGCGCGGAGTGGAAGTTCCGCGCCATCGGCCAGGGGTATGCGTCGGGCCTGCGCGGTATCGCGCAGGACTTCGGCGTCAACGTCTGAGCCGTCGCTCTCCCTCGTCCGGCGCCGCACACCCGTGCGGCGCCGGACGCGCTCAACCCTTCGTTCGCCATTCAGGGGAGGACTCACGATCATGGGCGTCACGCTCGCCAAGGGGGGCAATGTCTCCCTGTCCAAGGCCGCACCGAACCTCACCCGGGTGCTGGTCGGTCTCGGCTGGGACGCGCGGTCCACCACCGGAGCCGACTTCGACCTCGACGCCAGCGCGCTGCTGTGCCAGTCGGGCCGCGTCCTCGGCGACGAGTGGTTCGTCTTCTACAACAACCTCACCAGCCCCGACGGCTCGGTCGAACACACCGGGGACAACCTCACCGGTGAGGGTGAGGGCGACGACGAGTCGATCATCGTCGACCTGTCCCAGGTGCCGGCCCACTGCGACAAGATCGTCTTCCCGGTCTCGATCCATGAGGCGGACAACCGCGGCCAGACGTTCGGCCAGGTCAGCAATGCTTTCATCCGGGTGGTCAACCAGGCCGACGGCCAGGAGCTCGCGCGGTACGACCTGAGCGAGGACGCCTCCACCGAGACCGCGATGATCTTCGGCGAGCTCTACCGGTACAGCGGCGAATGGAAGTTCCGAGCGGTCGGTCAGGGGTACGCGTCCGGACTGCGGGGGATCGCTCTAGACTTCGGGGTCAACGTTTCGTAAAGCCGTGCCCAAGTCGGGTGCGGCGCGGGGGGCGACCCTCCCCCAGACTCCGTCTGGGGGGACCCCGCCTAGCTAGATGGGGAAGTCAGTGATTCTGAAAACCTTCGGCTGGTCATTCGTGATCACTGCGATCGGTCTTGCCCTGGCAGTGCTCTACGACGGCTGGACCGCCTTCGGGATCGTGGCGATCCTGTCCATCCTGGAGATCTCGCTGTCGTTCGACAACGCGGTGGTCAACGCCGGAATCCTGAAGAAGATGAACGCCTTCTGGCAGAAGATCTTCCTCACGGTCGGTGTGCTCATCGCCGTCTTCGGCATGCGGCTGGTCTTCCCTGTCGTCATCGTCGCCATCAGCGCCAAGATCGGCCCCATCGAGGCCGTCAACCTCGCGCTGAACGAGAAGGAGCACTACAAGGAACTGGTGACCGACGCGCACGCGTCGATCGCCGCCTTCGGTGGCATGTTCCTGCTCATGATCTTCCTGGACTTCATCTTCGAGGACCGGGACATCCAGTGGCTGCGCTGGATCGAGCGACCGCTGGCCAAGTTGGGCAAGGTCGACATGCTCTCCGTCGCCATCGCCCTCGGCGTGCTGCTCGTCTCCTCGATGACCTTCGCGACCCACGCCCATCTGCACGGCGGGGCGCACGCGGACAAGGGTGAGACGGTCCTCATCTCCGGCATCGCCGGCCTGATCACGTACATGATCGTCGGCGGTCTCTCCGGCTACTTCGAGGACAAGCTGGAGGAAGAGGAGGAAGCCGAGCAGGAGGCCCAGGAAGAGGCCAGGAAGAGCGGCAAGGGCGCCGGCGCGGCGGTCCTGCTGGCCGGCAAGGCCGCGTTCTTCATGTTCCTCTACCTGGAGGTCCTGGACGCCTCGTTCTCCTTCGACGGCGTCATCGGCGCCTTCGCCATCACCAACGACATCGTCCTGATGGCGCTCGGCCTCGGCATCGGCGCGATGTACGTGCGGTCCCTCACGGTCTACCTGGTCCGCCAGGGCACCCTCGACGACTACGTCTACCTGGAGCACGGCGCGCACTACGCCATCGGCGCCCTCTCGGTGATCCTGCTGGTCACCATCCAGTACGAGATCAACGAGGTCATCACCGGTCTCGTCGGCGTCGTCCTGATCGCCTGGTCCTTCTGGTCCTCGGTCCGCCGCAACAAGCGGATCGCCGCGGAGGGCGGCGGGGACTTCAGTGAGAAGGCGGAAGTCTCCAGCGGGGTCTGAATCCGTGGTGTGACCCGTCGACGATTGCGGAACGCTCTGAGCGGGGCGGCCGGAGGCGCGTGCCTCCGGCCGCCCCGCCGTTTCTCGCGGTGCGGGGCCGTCGACGTGGTTCGTATAGGGGTGGGGAAGACATGGCCTTCTGGGACAGCCTGCGCGGCAGGCCGTCGGCGCAGTTCGACACGGGCAGCGCCGCGAGCAACGCCATCGAGCTGACCAAACGGCACCCGGTGATCTCGCTCGGCAAACAGGGCGCCGACTCCGGGTCGCTGCGCGTCAACCTGTCGTGGCGGATGCGCACCTCCGACTTCGGCGGGCGCTCGCGCCCCAGCGTGCTGCGGCACCCGTTCAAACTCTTCAAGCCCGACCTGGTCCAGGCGCACACCCAGGGCGTCGTCAACGTCGACCTCGACCTGGGCTGCCTCTACGAGCTCACCGACGGCAGCAAGGGCGTGGTGCAGCCGCTCGGCAGCTTCCTCGGCGCCACCAACGCCCCGCCCTACGTCCAGCTCAGCGGCGACGACCGGTTCGGCTCGCCGTCCGGCGAGACGATCTACATCAACCTCGACCACCGCGAGGCCATCAAGCGGCTGCTGGTCTTCGTCTACATCTACGACCAGACGCCCGCCTTCGACCGTACGCACGCCAAGGTCACGCTCTACCCGAGCAACGGCCCGCGCATAGAGATCGACCTGGACGAGCACGCCCCGCAGGCCCGGTCCTGCGCGGTCGTCACCATCGAGAACGTCAAGGGAGACATGGTCGTGCGACGCGAGGTGAAGTTCGTGTACGGCTTCCAGGCCGAGCTGGACCGGCTCTACGGATGGGGGCTCCAGTGGGGGCGCGGCTACAAGACGAAGGCGTGAGAGTGCGCCCGTGACCGGGCCCGGCGGGTGTCGGCCCGTCCGGCCCCTCCCGTCACTGCCGGATGAACTGCGGCCCCATCGGGGGCAGCGTGAAGTCCGGGTCCGCCGGGTGGGCCGCCGCCGGCTGCGGATAGCCGTAGCCGGACTCCGCCGAGGCGGGCTGGGGATAGCCGTACGAGGGCTGGTGCGCCGGCGGCTGTGGGAGCGGCCCGGGCTGCGGATAGCCGTACGAGGGCGGCGAGACGGGCGGCAGCGGCGGCACGTACGGCTGGGTGGTCTGGGGCTGCGGCTGCGGCTGGGCCGCCACCGGAACGGCCGGCGGCAGCGGCTGCGACACGGACGCCGGGGGCGCCGGGGCCTGGGCCGCCCGGCCGTGCGTCCTGGCCTCGTCCGGGTTCCGGGTCTGGGTCCGGGCGCCGCCGGAGGAGGCGCTGTCGGCGCCCTCCGCCTCGTCCTCGTCCACGGAGATCCCGTACTCGGTCGCCAGCCCCACGAGCCCGGTCGGATAGCCCTGCCCGACCGCGCGGAACTTCCACGTCTCGGCGCGCCGGTAGAGCTCGCCGCAGATGATCGCGGTCTCCTCGCCGGTCTCCGCCTGCACATCGAAGACCGCCAGCGGCTCGCCGCCGCTGCGACCCGCGTCGTACAGCAGGATCCGCAGGTCCCGTACCTGGCCGAAGGTCGCGCCGTCCGAGGAGGCGGTGACCAGGACGCGGTCGACGGACGGGTCCAGCGCGGCGAGATCCGCCTCGACGGTGTCGGTCAGACCGTCCCCGTCCCGCTTCTTGGGCAGCCGCCGCACCAGGCCGGAGGGGTGGCGCGGCTGGTTGTAGAAGACGAAGTCCTCGTCGGAGCGCACACGGCCGTCGGCGGCCAGCAGCAGCGCCGAGGCGTCCACGTCCGGGACGCCCGAGCCCGGCGTCCAGCGGAGCACGGCCCGTACGGCCGTGGCGTCCAGCGGGACGTTGGATCCCTTCAGCATCGCGTGCGTCATGGTCGCCATCCTGCCTTCCCGCGGCCCGCCCGGACAACGCGGGGGCCCGGGAGGGCGGCCTTGTTCCGCGGTCGAGCTGTACGTACCTTACGTACCGCGTCCACGGCCGGCACCGGAAGAGCGCGGCCGGGTCACCTGGATTTCACGCCCGCGGGGAACTCCCGCCATGCGTTCGTACGTACTATTACCGGCCACCCGTCGTCACTCAGTCCGGGCCATCGTTGCAGTACAGGGGAATCCATATGCGTCACTTCGGGCACGTTCCGCCTGCTGCTCGTAAGGACCTGTTCCACCGGGAGCCCGTCGAGTTCACCTCGGACTCTCCCGCGCGGGTGCTGTCCGCGGCCCTCGGGGCCACGCTGTACAGCCCCGCCACCCGCCCCACGCTCGCCGACGACGTCCTCAAGCAGGCCCGCCGGGGCGTGGTCTCCATGGTGCTCTGCCTGGAGGACTCGATCGACGACGCCGAGGTCGCGGGCGCGGAGGCCAATCTGGTGCGCCAGTTCGCCGACCTCGACGCACGGGCCGCACAGATCCCGCTGCTCTTCATCCGGGTCCGCGAGCCCGCCCAGATCCCCGATCTGGTGCGGCGGCTCGGCCCCTCGGTGCGGCTGCTGTCCGGATTCGTGCTGCCGAAGTTCACCGAGGAACGCGGGGTGCCGTTCCTGGAGGCGCTGGGCGAGGCCGAGGCCGCGAGCGGGCGGCGGCTCTTCGCCATGCCGGTGCTGGAATCGCCCGAGCTGCTCCATCTGGAGACCCGCTGCGAGACGCTGACCGGCATCTCCCGGACCGTCGACAAGTACCGCGAGCGGGTGCTGGCGCTGCGGCTCGGCGTGACCGACTTCTGCTCGGCGTACGGGCTGCGCCGCTCGCCGGACATGACGGCGTACGACGTGCAGATCGTGGCCGGGGTGATCGCGGACGTGGTCAACGTGCTGGGCCGCGCCGACGGCACGGGCTTCACCATCACCGGCCCGGTCTGGGAGTACTTCCGCCTCCAGGAGCGCATGTTCAAGCCCCAGCTGCGCCGCAGCCCCTTCCTGGAGGGGCGCGCGGAGGAGCTGCGCGCCACGCTGATCGAGCACGACATCGACGGCCTGCTGCGCGAGATAGAGCTCGACCGTGCCAACGGGCTGCTCGGCAAGACCTGTATCCACCCCTCGCACGTGGTGCCGGTGCACGCGCTCTCCGTGGTCAGCCACGAGGAGTACAGCGACGCCCGGGACATCCTGCGGCCGGAGCGGGGCGGGGGCGGAGTGCTGCGCTCCGCGTACACGAACAAAATGAACGAGGTGAAGCCGCACCGCGCCTGGGCCGAGCGGACCCTGTTGCGCGCCGAGGTCTTCGGCGTCGCCAACGAGGACACCGGCTTCGTGGAGCTGCTCACCGCCGGCCTGGCCGGATGACCGTGACGGGACGGCCGGGACGGGATGACCGAGGCGGGATGATGGAGGAGGAGAGCATCGACAACGTGGGTGTCTGGTCGGGAACGTGGGTCGCCGAGCGGCTCGGCGTCGAACTCCAGGGCGACGAGAGGTTGCCCGAGCTGCTGGGCCTCGCCCTGCGCCGCAACCCCAAGCGCGCGCATCTGCTGGTCTCCAACGTGCTGGGCAAGCATGTTCCGCAGTGGCCCTCGCGGGTGTACGGGGCGGGGTTCGCGCTCGGCGAGGAGGTCCGGGAACTGCTCGGCCCGCTCGCCTCGGGAGCGGTCGTCCTCGGCTACGCGGAGACCGCGACCGGCCTGGGGCACGCGGTGGCGGACGGCATCGGCGTGGCCCCCTGTCTGCACTCCACGCGCCGCGCCGTCGAGGGCGTCGCGCGGGCGGGCGGCTTCGAGGAGTCCCACTCCCACGCCACCTCCCATCTGCTGCTGCCGGAGGACCCGGGGCTGCTGGCCGGGGACGGGGTGCTGGTGCTGGTGGACGACGAGTTCTCGACGGGCAACACGGTCCTGAACACGATCAGGGCGCTGCACGCGCGCTATCCCCGGTCGCGGTACGTGATAGTCGCCCTGGTCGACATGCGCTCCCCGGCCGACCGCTCCCGGCTGTCCGCGTTCGCGTCGGAGATCGGCGCGGAGGTGAACCTGGTGACCCTGGCGGCAGGAACGGTTCTCCTGCCGGAGGGCGTGCTGGAACGGGGCATGGCCCTGGTGGCCGAACACGAGGGCGCCGCCGCTGCGGGCCTGCGTGAGCCGGACGGGGTGGAGGCCGAGGGAACGCCGCCCAGTGCCGGGGTCCCGCTGTGCCCACC
>NZ_JBJHPC010000992.1:0-1385 GCF_045257485.1 Streptomyces sp. YS-3
CCGCCGCGACGCTGACCCCGCTGCTCTCCACGTCGCTGGGCGCGGGCATCGCGCTGGCCGTCGCCTGGGGCGTGTGCCACTGGATGATCAACGTGCCGCAGCAGATGCGGCTGGTGGCGACCGCGCCGCAGTCCGCCCCGCTCCTGCTCGGTCTGCACCAGAGCACCATCTACATCGGGATCAGCACCGGGGCCGCGGCCGGCCGGTTGATGCGCAGGGAGAGCGCGAGGACGCCCAGCGCCACGATCCCCACGACGAGCGCGGCCCAGCCGACGCCCGAGGCGCCGTCGGCGGCGTAGCCGGCGGCACCGGCCACGCCCCCGGTGCTGATCCCGATGTAGATGGTGCTCTGGTGCAGACCGAGCAGGAGCGGGGCGGACTGCGGCGCGGTCGCCACCAGCCGCATCTGCTGCGGCACGTTGATCATCCAGTGGCACACGCCCCAGGCGACGGCCAGCGCGATGCCCGCGCCCAGCGACGTGGAGAGCAGCGGGGTCAGCGTCGCGGCGGTGACCAGGAGCGGGGCGGCGACGGTGATGGTCCGCACCGGCCCGATCCGGTCGGTGAGGCGCCCGGTGAGCAGGTTGCCCGACACCGCCCCGATGCCGAAGCAGAGCAGGATCAGCGAGGTGCGGCCCGCGTCGCCGCCGGTCGCCTCGTCCATCACCTCGTCGATGTAGTTGTAGACGGTCCAACTGGTGCTCAGGCAGAGCCAGGTGGCGATCAGCGTGACCAGGACGCGCGGCTGCCCGAGCGGCGCGAGCCGGGCCCGCAGGGTCGTCGCCGCCTGTCCCTCCAGCCGCGGCACGGTCGCCGCGATACCGGCGGTGGCCGCCGCGGTGAGCCCGACCACCAGCCACAGGGCCGCGCGCCAGCCCGCCTCGTCGCCCAGCCAGGCGCCCAGCGGCAGACCGAGCACGATGGCCGCGGTCAGCCCGCCCACCACCAGCGCCGCCGCCCGTCCGGCCCGCTCGGGCGGCACCATCGCCCGTGCCACGGCGAGGGAGTTGGCGGTGTACATGGAGGCTCCGGCGCCGGCCACCACCCGCCCGGCCATGGCCCAGGAGTAGTCCCCGGCCACGGCGGTGAGCGCGTTGCCGACCGCGAACACGCCGAGCGCGCCGAGCAGCAGCTGTCGGGGCGGCCGGTGGCCGGTGGCGGCGGCGAGCAGCGGCCCGCCGATGGCGTACGCCAGCGCGAAGGCGGTGATCAGCCAGCCCGCGGTGGTACGCGAGACGCCGAAGTCGTCGGCCATGGGGTCGAGGATCGGCGCGATGATGAACGTGTCGACGCCCATCGCGAAGTTGCCCAACGCGAGGACGAGTAGGCGCAGACGCACGGTGACTCCTTCGGAGTGTGCGGGGAAGGGGGCGGGGGACGGGCCG
>NZ_JBJHPC010000993.1:0-1383 GCF_045257485.1 Streptomyces sp. YS-3
GTCGGGAAGCGCCTCGTCCCTGAGCGGATCGAACACCACGACGTCCGCCCCGCCGGCGGTCCCGCCTTCACCTTCTCGTACGCCGAGCACGCCGAACTGCTCGCCGCCGCCGGGGCGGACGTCGTGGTGTTCGATCCGCTCAGGGACGAGGCGCTTCCCGACGGCGCCGCCGGGCTCGTCATCGGCGGTGGCTTCCCCGAGGTCTACGCCGCCGAGCTCAGTGCCAACGAGCCACTGCGCAAGGCCGTCGGCGAGCTGGCGCGGTCGGGGGCGCCCGTCGCCGCCGAGTGCGCCGGGCTGCTCTATCTGGCGCGTTCGCTCGACGGACAGCCGATGTGCGGCGTCCTGGACGCCGACGCGCGGATGACGGAACGGCTGACACTCGGGTACCGCGAAGCCGTGGCCGTGGGCGACAGTTGCCTGGCCGAGGCCGGCACCCGGCTGCGCGGCCACGAGTTCCACCGGACCGTCCTCGACCCGGGGGCCGGACCCGCGCCCGCGTGGGGTCTGGTGCACCCGGAGCGCCGGGTCGAAGGGTTCGTACAGCAGGGCGTGCACGCGAGCTATCTGCACACGCACTGGGCCGCCCGGCCCACCATCGCCCGTCGGTTCGTCGAGAGGTGCCCGCAATGAGCAAGCTGGTCGGAGTCGGAGTGGGGCCCGGCGACCCGGAGTTGGTGACCGTCAAGGGCGTCAAGGCGCTCCAGGCCGCCGACGCCGTCGTCGTGCCCGTGATGGACACCGGGGAGCGCGGTCGCGCCGAGGCGACCGTGCTCCACTACGTGGACGGCGCCAAGGTCGTCCGGGTCGTCTTCGCGCTCAACGAGCGCACCGACCACGCCCGGCGCGAGGCGGCCTGGGACGCGGCGGGCGAGACCGTCGCCGCGCTGCTGCGCGCGCACGAGCGCGTCGCCTTCGCGACCATCGGCGACCCCAATGTGTACTCGACCTTCACCTATCTCGCCCAGACCATCACCGAGCTGGTGCCGGGCACGGAGATCGACACCGTGCCGGGGATCACCGCGATGCAGGACCTCGCCGCGCGTTCGGGCGCCGTGCTCACCGAGGGCACGGAGCCGCTCACCCTGGTCCCCGTCACCGCCGGGGCGACCGTGCTTAAGGACGCGCTGGAGGGGCCGGGCACGGTCGTGGCGTACAAGTTCGGCCGCCAGGCCGGTGAGGTGGCGGCGGCGCTGCGGGCGACCGGGCGGATCGACGACGCGGTGTGGGGCTCGGCGCTGGGCCTGGACGAGGAGCTCATCAGCCCGGCCGCCGAGCTGGACGGCCGCGCGCTGCCCTACCTCTCGACGCTCATCGCGCCCGCGCGGCGCGAGGGCGGACGCGGCGGCAAGCTGTGACCCCGCCGCCGCCCCTGCCCCCGGC
>NZ_JBJHPC010000994.1:0-1382 GCF_045257485.1 Streptomyces sp. YS-3
GAGGTAGCAGTGCGGGGACGACGGGGGCCCGGAGGGCCGCCACACGATCTCCCCCGGGCCCCCGTCGTCCCCGCACTGCTACCTCCCCGAGGTCGCCGTCCCCTTCACCGCGTCCAGCGCGTACACACAGCGGTCCTTGCTGCACGCGTAGACCACACCGTTGCGCGCCACCGGCGAGCCGGTGATCTCGCCGCCCGTGGCCAGCTTCCAGCGGAGCTGGCCGCCCGCCGCGTCCAGGGTGTAGAGGCAGTGGTCGGCCGAGCCGAAGTGGATACGGCCGTCGGCCACCACCGGGGCGCCCACCACCTCCGCGCCCGCCGCGAAGCGCCACTTCGGGGTGGAGGTGACCGCGTCCAGGGTGTAGAGCGCGTTGCCGCTGCCGACGTGGATGTTGCCGTCCGCCACCAGGACCGGCTCGATGGACTGGCGGGACTCCGTCGCGATGCGCCAGCGGTCCTTGCCGGTGGCCGCGTCCAGCGCGTACACCGTGCCGAGGTAGTCCGCCAGGTACACCCCGCCACCGGCGACCGCCGGGCCCGGCGCGAACGCGGGCGGGCAGAGGAAGACCGCCGGGGCCTCGAAGTGCCAGCGGACGTGGCCGCTGGCGATGTCGATCGAGAGGACCCGGGTGCCCGCCGACACGTACACATAGCCGTCCGGCGCGGGCGCCAGGCGGACCGGGACACCGCCGCAGGAGGCCGCGTCGCCCACCGGGTACGACCAGCGCTCCGCGCCCGTCCGCGCGTCCAGGGCGCGCAGCCGCGCGTCCTGCCACACGTACACCGTGCCCTCGTGGATCACCGGGGCGGCCTCGGGGGTCTCGAAGTCGGTCTGGGCGCCGGTGATCTCCCAGAGCTTCTCGCCGTTGGCGGCCTCCCAGGCCTGCACCCCGCCGCCCCGGGTCGCGGTGACGACCGTGCCCCGGGCGGCCTTGAGGGCGTACACCCAGGCGTCCGTCGGCAGCCGCCACAGCTCCCGGCCGTCCGCCGCGTCCAGCGCGTAGAGCGTGGGGCCGTCCGAGGCGTGGATACGGCCCGCCTCCACGGCCATCGCCCAGGCGACGTCCTGCGTCTTGAACTGGCGCCGGCCGCTGCCCACGTCCAGCGCGTGCACCTCGAAGGAGGTGACGTAGAGCAGATCGCCCGCCACGGCCGGGGTGCCCCACACGTCGTTCGACATACGGAAGCGCCAGGGCCGCCAGCGGCCGGGCGGCTCGGGCGAGCGCGCCGGGGGCGGCACGGGGGGCGCCGCCGTGGGCGCCCCGTTGGCCGGGGGCCGGTCCGGTCTGCCCAGCGGGCCGCCGGCCGGGAACCTGACCCACCCGGTGGCGGGGCTGGCCTCGGCCACCGCGCGCGTGCCGTCCAGGACCCGGGGTCCGGGGC
>NZ_JBJHPC010000995.1:0-1380 GCF_045257485.1 Streptomyces sp. YS-3
CCGGGGCGGTCCGGGGCCGCCGGGGGGCGCCGTCCAGGTCGACGGGGACGGCCCAGGTGACCGACCAGCGGGGCCGCAGCCGCTCCTCGACGGGCCGGTCGGCGAGCAGGTCCGCGGCGAGGGCGCCGCCTGCGCTCTCGACCCGCCAGCGGTTGGCCCCGTCCCGGGTGTCGTCGATGTGGACGTATCCGTCGTGCTCGGAGCGGCGCAGTACGCGGGCGCCGTCGGGGGTCTCGACGACGACCTCGACGAGGCCGGGCAGGGTGAGGAGCAGGGCGTCGTCGACGGCGGCGAGGAGCCTGCGCACGAGGTCCTCGGCGGGCTCGTCGCGCAGCGGCAGCACCACGACGGTGTCGTACCCCTCCGGCGCGCCGCCCTCGGCGGGCAGCGGCAGCCTGAGCAGGGGTACGTGGCCGTCGCGGCGGCGCAGTTCGTCACCGAGGCCGGGGCTGAAGCGGGCGGCCTCGGCGGCGAGGTCGCGGGCCTCGGCGAGCGACCAGCGGACGCCGCCGGTGCGGCCGACCACGGCGGGTTCGTCACTGACGGCCAGGACGGCGGCGAAGCCGACGCCGAACCGTCCGACGGCCGTGCCGGCGTCGCCCCGCTTGGCGGAGGCGCGCAGGGTGGACAGCGACTCGACGCCGGTGGCGTCCAGGGGGGTGCCGGTGTTGGCGGCGGCGAGGACGGACTGCTCGCCCGGGGCGCCGGGGTGCAGGGTGAGCCGCAGCCGGCCCGGGACGCCGGCGCGGGCGGCGGCGTCGGCGGCGTTCTGGGCGAGCTCGACGACGAGGCGGTCGCGGTAGCCGCCGAGGGCGAGGTCCTCCTCGGCGTTGGCGTCCTCGCGGAAGCGGGTGGGGGTGGCGGCCCAGGTGTCCACCACGCCGCGCCGTAGCCGCGCCGTCCCGAAGGGGTCGGGCCCTTGGTCCGCCGTCGCCTTCACGATCACGCCGCACTCCGCTTCTCGCGTCCACCACATCGGTAACCCTGGGCCCGAAGGTACCGCGTCCCCGATCCCCGGGCGGCGTGCCCCCCGGGGGCGTCCGCGACCGGTGGTGGCTTGTGTCCGGCCGGGGGTGCGTCTGCGGCCCGGCGGGTGGCTGGCCGCGCAGTTCCCCGCGCCCCTGTCCGGCCGGGGGTTCGCCTGCGGCCCGGTGGGTGGCTAGTCGCGCAGTTCCCCGCGCCCCTGAAGAGGGCCGGACCTTGCCTGTCGGCCGTGGGGTGCTGGTCGCGCAGTTCCCCGCGCCCCTGAAAGCCTCCGGCTGAGCCAACTGCTCCGGCTGCGGCCGACCCCCTGAGGGGCGCGGGGAACTGCGCGAGCAGCCCACCACGACCCGCAGCCAGAAACCGGGCCGCCCCCGCCCTCACGAGTGGCCCAGGTCC
>NZ_JBJHPC010000996.1:0-1371 GCF_045257485.1 Streptomyces sp. YS-3
GTGCCCGTCTCCTCCTCCGTCGCCCTTCCGCCCCCCGTCGCCGAGATCGCCACCGGGTACTCCTTCACCGGCCCCGCTCTGGAGCTCGGCGCCGCGCTCTGGGAGGGGCACTGCCACCCGGGGGCGCCCGTCCGTATCCCGCTCGCCATGCTCAACCGGCACGGCCTGGTCGCCGGGGCCACCGGCACCGGCAAGACCAAGACGCTCCAGCTCATCGCCGAGCAGTTGTCCGCGAACGGCGTACCGGTCTTCCTCGCCGACGTGAAGGGCGATGTCTCCGGGATCTCCGCGCCCGGCCAGGGCGGCGAGAAGGTACGGCAGCGGGCGGCGGAGGTGGGCCAGGAGTGGGAGGCGGCCGGCTTCCCCTGCGAGTTCTACGCGCTCGGCGGCATCGGCACCGGTATCCCCGTGCGCGCCACGGTCACCGGCTTCGGGCCGGTGCTGCTGTCCAAGGTGCTGCAACTCAACCAGACCCAGGAGCAGTCGCTCGGCCTGATCTTCCACTACGCCGACTCCAAGGGTCTGGAGCTGTACGACCTGAAGGACCTCAAGGCGGTCACCGCCTTCCTCGTCTCCGACGTCGGCAAACCGGAGCTGAAGGGGATCGGCGGGCTGTCCTCGGTGACCGCCGGGGTGATCCTGCGGGCGATCACGGCCTTCGAGCAGCAGGGCGCGAACGAGTTCTTCGGCGAGCCGGAGTTCGACGTGAGCGAGCTGCTCCGCCTGGCGCCGGACGGCCGGGGGCTGGTGTCCGTACTGGAGCTGCCGGCCGTCCAGGACAAGCCCCACCTCTTCTCCACCTTCCTGATGTGGCTGCTGGCGGAGCTGTTCAACGGACTGCCGGAGGTCGGGGACGTGGACCGGCCCAAGCTGGTCTTCTTCTTCGACGAGGCGCATCTGCTGTTCAGCGGGGCGTCCAAGGCGTTCCTGGAGTCGATCACGCAGACGGTACGGCTGATCCGCTCCAAGGGGGTCGGCATCTTCTTTGTGACGCAGACCCCGAAGGACGTGCCCTCCGATGTGCTGGCGCAGCTCGGCAACCGGGTGCAGCACGCGCTGCGGGCGTTCACACCGGACGACGAGAAGGCGCTGCGGGCGACGGTACGGACGTTCCCGAAGTCGCCGTACGACCTGGAGGAGCTGCTCACCGGGCTCGGTACGGGCGAGGCGGTGGTCACGGTCCTGAGCGAGAACGGCGCGCCGACGCCGGTGGCGGCGACGCGGTTGCGGGCGCCGGGGTCCCTGATGGGGCCGGTAGCGGCGGAGGAGCTCGACCGGGCGGTCAGGGCGTCGGCGCTGTACGGGCGGTACGCGGAGGCGGTGGATCGGGAGTCGGCGTTCGAGAAGTTGGCGGGGGGGCCGGCGGGGGCG
>NZ_JBJHPC010000997.1:0-1365 GCF_045257485.1 Streptomyces sp. YS-3
GGCGGAGCTGCACGGGTCCCGGGGCGTCGCCGAACGGATCCGCCCGGTCCTCGCCTCCCTCGCCGACCCCGCGCTCGGCGTCCCGCAGGAGGGCCCCGAGCGCGACCGGGTGCGCGAGCTGCTCGCCGCCGCCGCCTCCGTGCTCGACGGGGCGGCCCGGGCGATCCGGCACGGCGAGGCCGTGCGCATCCCCCCTCCCGCCGAGGCGGCGCTGCGGACGCCCGACACCGGCGCCATCCTCACCGGGCCGGCCCGGCGCGCCGCCACCCGGCTGACCGCGTTCCTCGGCGACGTCATGGAAACGGCGGAGGGCACCGGCGGCGAGGGGACCGGACCGCTGTTGCGGCCCACCCTGCCCCGGCTCGTCCCGCTCGCCCTCGCCACCATGCGCAAGGAGCTGGGCCGCCGCGACTCCCCGGTCTTCCGGCACGCCGCCCGCGTCTGCGCGGTCGCCGCCACCGGCTACCTCCTCGGCAAGGCGCTGCCGCTCGGCCACGGCTACTGGGCGCCCATGGCCTCCGTCATGGTGATGCGCCCGGACTTCTCCCAGACGTACTCCCGCGCGGTCGCCCGTTTCGGCGGCACCCTCGTCGGCGTCGCCCTGGCCACCGGCCTCGTCCAGCTCACCCACCCGGGCCCGGGCCTGTCCGTCACGCTGGCGGTGATCTGCGCGTTCCTGATGTACCTGCTGATGCGTACGGGGTACGCGGCGGCCAGCGCGTGTGTCTCCGCGTATGTGGTCTTCCTGCTCGGCACCGGGGGCCTCCAGTGGACCCAGACCGTCCCTGACCGGGTGCTGCTGACGCTGGTCGGCGGGGTGCTGGCGATGGCCGCGTACGCGCTGTACCCGGCGTGGGAGACGCCCCGGCTGCGTACCCGGCTCGCGGACTGGCTGGCCGCCTGCGGGCGGTACGCGGCGGCCGTCACCGACCGGTACGCCGACCCGGCCGCCCCCGCCGGCCAGGTGCGCGAGGCGCTGCTCGACACCCGCGCGGCCCGGCTCGCCTGGCAGGAGGCGCTGGACCGGGCAACCCACGAGCCGGTGCGCCACCGGGGGCTGTCCAGGTCGGCGGCCGAGGACGCCGGGCGGGCGGTCGAGCAGCTCGGCCGGATCGCGATGCTGATGGAGGCGCACGTCCCCGAGAGCGGCGCGCCCCCGGTGCCGGCCGCCGCCGCGTTCGGCGGGGCGCTGCGCCGGGCCACCGAGCGGGGCGCGCGGGCGGTGCGGGAGCGCCGGGTGCCGCGGTGGGGCGAGGTGGAGGAGGCGCTGGCCGCGTGGGACGGCGAGGCGGGGCCCGACCGGTCGGACCGGGTGGTGCGCAAGGGCGCGGGCCTGCTGCTCGACCGTCTGGCGGAGCTCTCGGA
>NZ_JBJHPC010000998.1:0-1358 GCF_045257485.1 Streptomyces sp. YS-3
GCGAACGACTCCCCGAGCGCCTCGACGGCCGGGAGCAGCGCGTCCAGCATCGTCTTGTCCCCGGCCGCGGCCCCGCCCAGCTCGGCCACCGCCGCGACACCCTCGCCGAGCGCCGCAGCGAACTCCTCCCGGCTCACCTCGGCCCGGTCACCGAGCGCCTTGCCGGTGCGGCGCAGCAGCGTCCCGTACAGCGGGCCGGAGGCGCCGCCCACCGTCGAGATCAACTGCCGCCCGGCGAGGGCGAGTACGGCGCCGGGGGTGTCCGGGCTCTCCTTCTCCAGGGCGTCCTTCTCCAGGGCGGCGGTGACGGCGGTGAATCCGCGCCGGAGGTTGGCGCCGTGGTCGGCGTCGCCGATGGCCGAGTCCAGCTCGGTCAGCCGGTCCGCCTCACGGTCCACGGCCGAGGCCGTCACGGTCATCCAGCGGCGGAAGAAAGCGGCGTCGAGCACGAGCGACTCCTTGAGAGAGCAGGGACGGGAATACGGCAGGCGGACCGTTCAGCAGCCCCACCGCAGCGCGGGCGTGTTCACGGGCGCGTCCCACAGCCGCAGCAGCTCCTCATCGGCCTGACACAGCGTCACCGAGGCGCCGGCCATGTCGAGCGAGGTGACGTAGTCGCCCACGAGCGTGCGCGCCACCGGGACGCGCCGCTCGGCCAGCACCCGGTGCACCTCGGCGGTGAACCCGTACAGCTCCAGGAGCGGTGTCGCCCCCATGCCGTTGACGAGCAGCAGGACGGGACTCGACGGCTTCAGGTCCTCCAGGACCGCGTCCACGGCGAAGTCGGCGATCTCCCCGGAGGTCATCATGGGCCGCCGCTCGCGCCCCGGCTCACCGTGGATACCGACGCCGAGCTCCAGCTCGCCGGGCGGCAGGTCGAAGGTGGGACCGCCCTTGGCGGGGGTGGTGCAGGCGCTGAGGGCGACGCCGAAGCTGCGTGAACTCGCGTTGACCCGGCGGGCGATCGCCTCCACCCGCTCCAGGGGCGCGCCCTCCTCGGCCGCGGCGCCCGCGATCTTCTCCACGAAGAGGGTGGCCCCGGTGCCGCGCCGCCCGGCGGTGTAGAGGCTGTCGGTCACGGCCACGTCGTCGTCGACGAGCACCCTGGCGATCGTCACGCCCTCGTCCTCGGCGAGCTCCACGGCCATGTCGAAGTTGAGCACGTCACCGGTGTAGTTCTTGACGACGAACAGCACCCCGGCCCCGCTGTCCACGGCAGCCGCGGCGCGCACCATCTGGTCCGGCACCGGCGAGGTGAACACCTCGCCGGGACACGCGGCGGTGAGCATCCCGCGCCCCACGAACCCGCCGTGCAGCGGCTCGTGCCCCGACCCGCCCCGGGGCACGAGCCGCTGCAC
>NZ_JBJHPC010000999.1:0-1356 GCF_045257485.1 Streptomyces sp. YS-3
ACCAGGGGCTCCGCCCCCATCCGCTGGAACTCGGCGTCGACCTGGCCGACGGGGGCACCTGTGAGCGCTGCGGCACCTGCGACGGCTTCCCCTGCCGGGTCGGCGCCAAGAGCGACGCGGAGACCCGGGCCCTGCGCCCCGCCCTGCGCGCCCCCACGGTCCGGCTGCTCACCCACACGTACGTCTCCCGGCTGCGCACCGACGCGTCCGGACGCACCGTCACCACCGTCGAGGCCATCAGGGACGGCCGGCCGGTGACGCTCACCGCCGGAACCGTCGTCGTCTCCTGCGGGGCGGTCAACTCCGCGGCGCTGCTGCTGCGTTCGGCGAGTACTTCTCACCCGTCGGGGCTCGCCAACGGCAGCGGTCTGGTGGGGCGCAATCTGATGCTGCACCACAACAGCATGCTGATGGCCGTCGACCCGCGCCGGATCAACCCGTCGGTCTTCCAGAAGACCCTCGCCGTCAACGACTTCTACCGGGCCGGTGCCCGCACACCGCACCCGCTCGGCAACCTCCAGCTGATGGGCAAGGTCCACCCTGCCGCCATGGCGACCGCGCACCCGCGCGTGCCCCGCCGGATCCTGGGTGAACTGGCGGCGCACAGCGTCGACTGGTGGCTCATCTCGGAGGACCTGCCGCGCCCGGAGAACCGGGTCCTGCTCGGCCCCGGCGGAGGAGTCACCCTCGACTGGCACCCCGTCAACGCCCGCGCCCACCGGCGTCTGGTGCGCGAGGGGGCACGGATGATGCGCCGGGCCGGATACCCCCTCGTCCTCACCCACCGCATGGGCGTCGAGCACACCGGCCACCAGTGCGGCACGGTCCTCGCCGGTCACGACCCGGCGCGCTCGGTCCTCGACCCCTACTGCCGCAGCCACGAGGTCCGCAACCTGTTCGTCGTCGACGGCGGTTTCTTCCCCTCGTCCGCAGCCGTCAACCCCACCCTCACCATCGTCGCCCAGGCGCTGCGCGCGGCCCGCGGCGACGCCGTCCTGCCCTGACCCCGTGAAGGAGCCCTCCATGTCACTCCACCGCCTGTCCTCCGTCACCATCGGCGTCCCCGACCCCGCGGCGACCGCCCCGTACTACACCGAACTCGGCCTGCGGGCACGGGAGAACGGCTGGTTCGCCACCCGGGACGGCGGCCGGCAGCTGCGGATCGTCGCGGCCCCCACCCGCCGCCTCGTCGGGATGCGCGTCGGCGTCGACGACCCCGACGACCTCGACGCCGCCGCCGCCCGGCTGCACCGCATGGGCATCGCCGCGGTGCGCGGACCCGGCCCGACCCTGACCGCGGCCGACCCCGTCACCGGGGCGCGGGCCGTCCTCCAGATCGAACCGCGCCCCACCCCG
>NZ_JBJHPC010001000.1:0-1354 GCF_045257485.1 Streptomyces sp. YS-3
ACGGTGCTGAGGGCGCTGCGCAGGGCGACGCGGCGGGCGGCGTTCGAGGCGCGGGGGACGTTCTCGTGATGCCCGGGGTTCGTCTGCGGCTGGGTGGTGGGTTGCCCGCGCAGTTCCCCGCGCCCCTGGTTGGCCCGGTGCTTGTCTGCGGGTGCGCTGTGGCTGGTCGCGCAGTTCCCCGCGCCCCTTGAGGCACCTCCGGCTGCTGCAACTCCCGGGTTCACCCCGGCCCCCTCAGGGGCGCGGGGAACTGCGCGGGCGGTCCACCACCGGGGCGGAGGGCTACACCGGGCGGTACGACACCGGGTGGGTGCCCGGTACCGGCTCCGCCCGGCCCCCCTTCACCAGGCGCCGCACATGCGCCTCCGCCTCCGACACCGCGATGTTCCGCGAGCCGTACGGGATCTCGGGCCACGGGCGGTTCCACTCCATCCGTACCGCCAGCTCCCACGGCGTGAGCGGTTCCGCCGCCAGGAGCTCCAGCAGGCCCGCCAGGCGCGACTCGTGGTGGGCCAGGAGCTCGCGGACCCGTGCCGCCGCGTCCGTGAACGCGTGCTGGTGGGCGGGCAGGACCTCCGCCACCCCCAGGCGGCCCACCCGCTCCAGGGAGGACACGTAATCCCCCAGCGGGTCCGTCACCGTCGCGTCGTCGGGGTCCTCGTACAGCCCGATGTGCGGACTGATCCCCGGCAGCAGGTGATCGCCGGAGAAGAGGCGGCCGTGGCCCGGCCGCCCGGACGGGTGGCGCTCCTCCAGGTGCAGGCAGACGTGCCCCGGCGTGTGGCCCGGCGTCCACACCGCCCGCAGCCGGCGGCCCGGCAGCGGCAGCAGGTCGCCGGGGACGATCTCCCGGTCCGGCAGCGCCGCCCGCAGCCCGGGCAGCGCCCGTGCCGCACCGCGCGCCCGCGCCTCCCGCAGCGGCCCGAGGTGCGACTCCGGCGCCCCCACCGCCGCCAGCTTCGCCGCCAAGTAGTCCAGCCAGGCGCCCGGTTCGGCCTCACGCGTACGCCGGACGACCGCCGTGTCCGCCGCGTGCATCGCCAGCCACGCCCCGGACGCCTCCCTGACGCGGCCCGAGAGCCCGTGGTGGTCGGGGTGGTGGTGGGTCAGGACGACGCCGTGGATGTCGCAGACGTCCGTGCCCAGACGCCGCAGGCCGTCCGTGAGCGTGTCCCAGGACGCGGGGTCGTCCCAGCCGGTGTCGACCAGGACCGGACCCCGGTCGGTGTCGACGACGTACACCAGTGTGTGGCCCAGGGGGTTGTCCGGGATGGGCACCTCGATGGACCGGACGCCCCCCACGTCCGAGGTGATGAAGCCGTTCGTGCCGATCCGCTCGGCGAGGGCGAGCGAC